>CAIWVR010000381.1 GCA_903916165.1 uncultured Hyphomicrobiales bacterium
GCGTCGCCCAGATTGTTCGAGATCTTCATGATCTGCAGCGCATTGGCGAAGCGGAAGGCCGCTGCCTTGCCGCCGGACAATTCGATCGCGACCACCGTGCCGCCGCCGCTCATCTGGCGCATGGCGAGCGCGTGCTGCGGATGATCCTTGCGTGAGGGGTAGAGCACGCGCGCGACGCCTGGCTTTCCGGCCAGATGGTCGGCGACCTGTTCGGCCGAGCGCATCTGCTCGCGCACGCGCAGCGGCAGGGTTTCCAGGCTCTTCAGCATGACCCAGGCGTTGAACGGCGACAGCGCCGGGCCGGTCTGGCGCAGAAGATTATGCACCTTCTGCTGGATGAAGTCCTCAGAGCCCAGAATGACGCCGCCCAGGCAGCGGCCCTGGCCGTCAATGTGCTTGGTCGCGGAATAGACGACACAATCGGCACCGAGCGCGAGCGGGCTTTGCAGCAAGGGCGTGGCGAAGACATTGTCGACCGTGAGCGCCGCCCCGCCGGCATGGGCGATGGAGGCCACGGCTGCAACGTCGATGATTTCGAGCTGCGGATTGGTCGGGCTTTCCAGAAACAGGACTTTCGTCTCCGGCCGCATGGCGGCGCGCCACTGGTCGAGGTCGGTGCCGTCGACCAGCGTGCAGGCGACGCCGAAGCGCGGCATCAAGTCCTCGACCACGAAGCGACAGGAGCCAAACAGCGCCCGGGCGGCGACGATGTGGTCGCCCGCCTTCACCTGGCCCATGATGGCGGCTGTCACGGCGGCCATGCCGCTGGCGGTGGCGCGGGCGGCTTGCGCGCCCTCAAGCTCGGCCATCCGGCGCTCGAACATGGCGACCGTGGGATTGGAAAAGCGCGAATAGAGGAAGCCGGGCGCCTCGCCCTTGAAGCGCGCCTCGGCGGCTTCCATCGATTCATAGACATAGCCCTGGGTGAGAAAGAGGGCTTCCGATGTCTCGCCGAAAGACGACCGCATCGTGCCGCCATGCACCAGCCGTGTGGCCGTGTGCAGCAAGCGCGTGTCGAGAGTCTTCTTCGGGGGCGTTTCGTCGGTCATGCGCAGCCTCGATCGTTTTGGAAGGGCCAAACGCGAAGCCGATGCCGGGGCTCCGATCTTTTAGCCCCTTGTTTAAAGTGGCGGCAAGCCGACCGGCTCAAATGACCACTGCGGCTACATTAATGGCACGGGAGAGACGTGGTCAATCGTCGTCGCAGGCTCTCGGCAGCCACCTGGAATAGATTTACCCGTGAAAGGATCGTTAAGGATGACTGGTTTCCGGTGTTCCAAAAGGGTAACCTTATGTCAGTTCGGCGTAACATTTTTTATTTAATTTTTTCAAGAGGTTGTCCATGGCCCTGATTCGCTTCGCTCTGGCGGCGCAATTGGTCGTCCTTTCATTTCCCTGTTTTGGCGCTGACCGGCCGACCAATTCCGCCACGCGGGGCCTTGCGCCCTCGGCTTTTTACATCGGCATTCAGGGCGGCATGGCCTGGGCGCAGGACAAGATGCAGCAATATAGCCAGATCGTGCCCTTGTGGAGACTGGAGATGAGCTCCAACGCCGCGTTTGGCGGGTTGCATGTGGGCTACCAGCGAAAGTTCGATCAGGTCCTGGTCGCGCTCGAGGCCGATTACGACCATGGCGGGAAACAGGGCAAGGCCGTCTATAATGACGGGACCACCACCTTCACCCGTATCTACCAGATGGACTACCGCAGCACGCTGCGCGCCAAGCTTGGCTATGATTTCGGTCCGCTCGCCGTTTACGCCACGGGCGGTGGCGCGATGACCAACCTGAAGACGGATGGCTTGGCCAGTACCGGGTTGGCGGAGTCCCAGCGGCAGGCCAATTTCGGGTTCGGGGCCACTCTGGGCGCTGGTGTCGTCTACAAGCTCAGCCGCAACTGGGCCGCGTTCAGCGAATATCGCTATGCCGATTTCGGACAATCCGCCGCGCGATCCGATGCCGGGCTCGCCGCCGGTGCCAAGGCGTCGCATCGCGTCACGGAGACCTCCGTGCGGGCCGGCGCGACCTATTATTTCCACTAGGTCGCGCTGCCCGCCCGTCCCGGTGGCGGCGTGGGCATCTCCCCGCCCTTTCAGCGCGCCTGTCGGGCTGAAAGCGGTTTCTCTTGGCGCTGGCCCGTTGATCGGCTAGAGCCGGGGCAGGTTTCTCTCGGGAGCGCTGACCCTTGGCGTCCATCCATCTCTCCGGTTGTGGCATTCTGGCCGCCCATCAGATCGAGGCCATGGCCGCCGCGGGGCTGATCCGCCCCGACGAGCCGTTCGCGCCGGGCCAGATCCAGCCCGCAAGTCTCGACTTGCGCCTCAGCGCGCGCGCCTGGCGCATGCGCGCGAGTTTCCTGCCGGGGCTTGGCCGCACAGTCGCCCAATGCATCAAGAACGTCTCGCTGCACGAGATCGACCTGTCGAAAGGCGCCGTGCTCGAGACGGGCTGTGTCTATGTCGCCGAGCTGATGGAAAGCCTCGCCCTGCCGCCCGAGATCGCCGCCGCCGCAAACCCGAAAAGCTCGACCGGGCGTATCGATGTCTTCACCCGCGTCATCACCGATTATTCGCGCGAGTTCGACCTGATCGAGGCCGGCTACACCGGTCGCCTCTATGCGGAGATCTCGCCGCGCACTTTCCCGATCCTCGCCCGCGCCGGGGCGCGCCTCTCGCAGGTGCGCTTCCGCCAAGGCCACGCGCGCCTCGACGACGCCGGCCATGCCGCGCTTCATGCGCGCGAAAAGCTTGTCACCAGCGCCGAGCCGTCGATCCAGGGCGGCGTTGCTGTCTCCGTCGACCTGTCGGGCTTTGGCGGCACGTCGCTGATCGGTTATCGCGCCAAGCGCCACACCGGCCTGATCGACGTCGACAAGCTCGCCGCCCATGATGTGCTCGATTTCTGGGAGCCGATCCATGCGCGCGGCGACCTGGTGCTCGATCCCGGCGAATTCTACATTCTGGCGTCCAAGGAAGCTGTGCGCGTGCCGCCCGATCATGCGGCCGAGATGACACCCTTCGATCCGCTCGTCGGCGAATTCCGCGTGCATTATGCGGGCTTTTTCGATCCGGGCTTTGGCGCGGCGGAAGCGGGCGGGGCGGGGTCGCGCGCCGTGCTTGAGGTGCGCTCGCACGACGTGCCCTTCATTCTGGAAGATGGCCAGATTGTCGGACGCCTCGTCTATGAGAAAATGGCCGAGCTGCCGAAGATGCTCTATGGCGCGGGTCTCAGCTCGAATTATCAGGCGCAGGGCCTGAAGCTCTCGAAACATTTCCGCGCGCCGGACTGATCGCGCCATTTGACGCACAGGCCAGCGCTTTCTAGTGTGCCGCCCCTGCCGCGGGCGGTGCCCGCATGCCTGCAGTCTCTCACAAGGTTTTTAAGCCCATGTCTCCCGAACTCCTCGACGCCGCGACCAAGGCAGCCGCCTGGCCCTTCGAGGAGGCGCGCAAACTTGTCGAGCGCGTCAAGCGCACCGGCCAGCAAAGCGTGCTGTTCGAGACCGGCTATGGTCCGTCGGGCCTGCCCCATATCGGGACTTTTGGTGAAGTCGCGCGCACGACCATGGTGCGCCATGCGTTCCGCGTGCTGACGGACGACAGAATCGCGACGCGCCTGCTGGCGTTTTCGGATGACATGGACGGTCTGCGCAAGGTGCCCGACAATGTGCCCAATGGCGACATGCTGCGCGCACATCTGGGCAAGCCGCTGACGCGCATCCCCGATCCCTTCGGCAAGTTCGAGTCTTTCGCCGCGCACAACAACGCCATGCTGCGCTCGTTCCTCGACCAGTTCGGCTTTGAATATGAATTCGCGTCCTCGACCGACTATTACACCTCGGGCCGTTTCGACGCGGCCTTGCTGCACATGCTGGAACGCTTTGACGCTGTGCAGGCGATCATGCTGCCCTCGCTGCGCGAGGAACGCGCAGCGACCTATTCGCCGTTCCTGCCGGTGCATCCCGACACCGGAATCGTCATGCAGGTGTCGCTCGATGCGATGGATGTGAAGGCGGGCACGATTTGCTGGACCGACCCCGACACCGGCAAGCGGTTTGAAACGCCTGTCACCGGCGGACATGTGAAGCTGCAGTGGAAGCCTGATTGGGCGATGCGCTGGTATGCGCTCGACGTCGATTACGAAATGGCCGGCAAGGATCTCATCGATTCGGTGAAGCTGTCTGGCAATATTGTGCGCGCCCTCGGCGGCGTTGCGCCGGAGGGCTTCAATTACGAATTGTTTCTCGACGAAAAGGGCCAGAAGATTTCCAAGTCGAAGGGCAATGGCCTGACGATCGACGACTGGCTCACCTATGCCAGCCCGGAATCGCTGGCTTTGTTCATGTACCAGAAGCCGCGCGAGGCCAAGCGCCTGCACTTCGACGTCATTCCGCGCACGGTGGACGAATATCTGCAATTTCTCGCGGGCTATCCGCGCCAGGACATGAAGAGCCGGCTCGGCAATCCGGTCTGGCACGTCCATGCGGGCGAACCGCCAGCACCTGAAATGCTGCGCCAGGCGGGTGATGCGGGGCCGGGCACGGCCATTTCCTTTGCCATGCTGCTCAACCTCGCCGCTGTCGCCAACAGTGAAGATCGTGCGGTCCTGTGGGCGTTTCTGCGTCGCTATGCGCCCGATGTCTCAGCCGCGAGCCACCCGCGACTCGACGCGCTGGTTGGCTATGCGGTGGCTTATTTCCGCGACTTTGTGCGTCCTGCCAAGACCTACCGCCTGCCGGACGATGTCGAGAGCGATGCGCTGCAAAAGCTTGACGCGATGCTGGCGGGGCTCGGCGAAGGTGCCAGCGCTGAAGATATTCAGACGGGCCTCTACGACGTCGCGCGACCGATTCCCCGCTATCAGGATTTCCAGGCGAAGACCGCGACGCTGGATCGGCCCGGTGTGTCGAACGAATGGTTCAACATGCTCTATCAGGTGCTGCTGGGCGAAGACCGCGGCCCGCGTTTTGGCTCCTTTGCGGCGCTCTACGGTGTGAGCGAAACGCGTGCGCTGATTACCGCCGCGCTGTCGGGTGAATTGAAGGAAACGCACGAGGCGTTTCTGGCGGGGCGCAAGGGATGATGGGTACGTAACCCTCTCCCGCAGCGCGGGAGAGGGCGGACTCGGGCGAAGGCCGAGCCGGGGTGAGGGCGCTTCAAATTCGAAAACGCTGCTGTGGACAAGCCCTCATCCGTCGCGCTTCGCGCGCCACCTTCTCCCGCCAGCGGGAGAAGGAGATAGGCACCCGGCTACTGCAGCACGCCCGTCAAGGCACCTTCGCCCTCGTTCTCGCCGGTAAACATCTGGATGTTAGGGCCCTTGCGCCAGACGTCGAAACAGGTTTGTTCCGTGCCGGCGAGACATAAGGTGTCGCCGATCACGCTCCATGCGCGCCGGTCTTTCGAACCGGTGATCTTGCCGTCGGCTGAAAAACGCAGGGCAGGGCGGCCGGGCTGCGCAAACACGTGCGTGGTGAAAGCGGTGCGAATTTCTTCTCCCTTGAGTTGCGTGTAACCCTGATTGCGGGGACCCGCAGTTGCGGCGGCGGGAAGAAGGCAGGCGAAAGCGAAACAGGCTAATATCTTGCGCATCAATCCTCAACTCATTGTGACGACCAGATGATGCGGGCGAGCCACGCCACCTTGTCCGTGGGAATCATCCGGTCTGGATGTTCCGGGTTTAACGACTTCAGCTCGATAATATTTTCCGTGCGCCGTTTCAATTCCTTAGCGAGAACTTCGCCGTCGCGTGTCTTCAGCACAACGCGATCACCACGCCGCACCGAGGCGTTGGGCGAGATGATGACAATGTCGCCGTCGCGATAAAGCGGCATCATCGACTCGCCAGAAATTTCCAGCGCATAGGCGTTCGGGTCTGGCACTTCTGGAAACGCCACCTCGTCCCAACCGCCGCCGGTCGGAAATCCGCCATCGTCGAAAAAGCCGCCCGCGCCCGCCTGGGCGAGACCGATCAGCGGCACTGTGCGCCGTCCGCCGGAGCGGTCGCGCGATTCGAGAAAGCCCATGAATTCGTCGAGCGAGGCACCGGTCGCTTCCAGCACCTTGGCGATGCTCTCGGTGGACGGCCAGCGTTGGCGCCCGTCCGGCGTCTGGCGCTTGGATTTGTTGAAGGTCGTCGCGTCGAGCCCCGCCTTGCGCGCGAGCCCGGAGGCGGTCATCCCGTAGCGGCCCGCCAGTGTATCAATGGCGCTCCAGACTTGCGCATGCGAAAGCATCGGCTTCCTCCCCCAGGAACAGATAATGTTCCTATCGCTCAGGTAAATATACCTGCTTCACGGAGGCGGCAAGTTGTTTCAAAGGGTGGCGTCAGTCCCATGGAGGGGCGGGTAGCCGTGGTGCATTTTGCATATACGGGACATCGTTCATGTCAGCGACGAAGAGGCGGCGTGGACCGCGTTTGTCGATGATGTATTCCGCCCCCTTGTTGGAATAGATGATGAACGAGTCGCTTTCGGCGACCCGCACATAA
>CAIWVR010000382.1 GCA_903916165.1 uncultured Hyphomicrobiales bacterium
CGCTGGTCGACACCGAAAAGATCTCCGGTCCCTGAGACGTGCGGGGCTTCAGCAGCAGCTGACCCTTTTCGACATTGTAGTGCGTGCCGTGCTTCGTATAGGTTTCGTTGGCCCACAGACCGCGCATGATGTCGATGAATTCGATCGTGCGCTGGTAGCGTTCCTCGCCCTGCAGCACCTGTCCGCCGAACATCACGAATTCCTCGTCGAACCAGCCGTTGACGATATTGATCGCCATGCGGCCCTTGCAGATGCGGTCGAGCGAGGCGGACATTTTGGCGATCATCACCGGGTCCCACAGGCCCGGATGCACGGCGACCAGCGCGCACATGTGTTCGAACCGCGAGGCCAGCGCGGCGGCATTCACCCAGCCCGACATGTCATGGCCAAGGTGGCGTTCGGCAAACAGCGTCAGGTCGAACCCCACGCGGTCTGCGGCGCCGAGCAGTTCGGCGCCGAGTTCATATTGCGCATCGCGGCGACCCTCGGGCAGCGGCAGGCAGGATTCTGCCACCGACTGCGCGATTTCCGGAGAGCCGACGGCGGCCATCGGAATGGGTGCGTAAAGGCCAAATTGCAGAGTCACTTTTTTCTTCCTTTTTTCTGCCGGTTTTATGGGTCGTTACCCCCGGCTTGTCGAACAACCAGCTCAGCGCCCCAGAAGAGACTTGACCCGGTTGAGCACGTCAGGCGGGGTGTTGGCTCCTGTCTTGATCACGTTTTCGGCCTCTTCGCCTGTCACCAGATCAATTTCGAGCCCGGTCCTTTCGGCGTCCTTCAGGAATTCGGGGTCGGTCAGGGTTGCTGCGAAGGCCGCGCGGATCACCTTGCCGCGATCAGCCGGGACATCGGGCGGCGCAAGGAACGGGCGGCCCAGCGTTTCCCGCGAGAGCAGGAACTCAAGGGCCTTCTTGTCGAGATCGTTGCTGGCATAGTCGCGGATCGACGGCAGGTTGGGGAGCTGCGTAAGCGGCTTTGCGCCGGTGTGGAACAGGAAGTTGATCTTCTTGTCGCGAATCCAGTCGGGATGCGCCGACATGATCGAGCCCCAGGACCAGTAGGCGACGCCGTCCAGCTCGCCCATCTCCATGGCGAGCGACGCCTGGATGGTGTTCGGGTACCCGCTGATGATCTTGAATTTCGTGCCCGCCAGGGAGTTGAAGGCGAGTGGCATGATCTCCGAATCGGCACCGACCCCCGTGCCCGGGGTGAGCAGCGGCATGGACTGCAGATCGGCCATCGTCTTCAACTTGGACGTGTGCCAGGAGATGGCGAGGCTGGTGTCGCGATTCATGCTGCCGACCCAGAAGAACTTCTGCGGGTCGAACTTGATCTCCGCCCGTCCGAGCATCGGTTCGAACGGGAGCCCGCGGCCCACCGTGCCGATCACCGATCCGTCTTTCGGGGCGATGTTGTAGAGATAGTCGATCGCCTTCAGGCCGCCGGCACCGGGCATGTTCTGGACGACGAAGTTCGGCTTGCCGGGAATGTGCCGGTCCATGTGCCGCACCAGCGCGCGAGCGTAGATGTCATAGGTCGATCCGCCGGGCGAATAGACCAGCATGACCATTTGCTTGCCCTTGTAGAAGACCTCGGGTGCCTGGGCCTGTGCAGGTTTGGCTGCTGCGGTGGCCAGAAGTGCGGCACCGAGGGCCATCATCAACCTTGTGCGCGCCTTGTTCGTCGACATGGTAACCTCCCTGCGGCCGGTATCCGGCCCCTTATTCCTTGTGACTGCGATGTTCGCATGACACGGCCTTGCCAAGCAAGACTGCCGGGTGACGTGCAACCAGGGTCAGAGCGTCGCGTGCTTGCGACTTCTACCTGCGCTCTCTGCGGCGTATGTTGCCGACAATGCACGATTCGGATCATAGCGCGGCCGCCGCGGCGAATGAGACCAGGCTTGCGGCGCGGCCGCGGCTGGAAGCCGCGCGCGTGCTCAACCAGGTTGATTTCTGGCGCGGCTATGCGCTGATCGCGATCTTCATCAATCATATTCCTGGCATCGTCTATGAGCAGTTCACGCATCGCGCCTTCGGGCTTTCGGATTCAGCCGAACTGTTCGTGTTCCTTGCCGGCTTCTCGCTGCGCTATCTTGCGGACAGCAAGAATGAGGCGCTGGTTGGTCCGCGCCTCTTCATGCGGCTGGAAGCGCGCGCCTTCACGCTCTATTCAGCCCAGATCCTGATCGTGTCGCTGGCACTTGCGATGATGGCCGCAGCCGCTCTCCTGCTCGACACGCCGCTCATCCTGCAATGGAACAATGCCGCGGCCTTTTTTGAAAGCCCTGTGCCGACCCAGATCGGCATCGCCCTGCTGACCCACCAGATGGGTTATTTCGACGTGCTGCCGCTCTATATCGTGTTGATGGCGATGGCACCTGTGATCGTCTGGATCGGGCGCGTCTCGCTTGGCCTGCTGCTGGCCTGCTCGCTGGCAATATGGGCGGGCGCGCTCTATTCGGAATTTAACCTGCCGACATGGCCGGTTGAAGGCGTCTGGTTCTTCAA
>CAIWVR010000383.1 GCA_903916165.1 uncultured Hyphomicrobiales bacterium
GGTTGTTCTTGATTATTTCGCGCTCGTCATCAGGCTGGCCTGCTGCAGTTCGGGCACGAGGGCGTCGGGTATCTTGCTGATCTCGGCGACCGTCTCGGCGACACGCTCGCCCCCCTGCGGGTCAAGGCCGATCTTCAGGGTGGCGATTTCAGCAAGGAAGTCACGATCTTCCACGCAGCGCAGGAAGGCGTTGCGCAGGATCGCGAGACGCTCCGGCGGCAGGCCGGGTGTCGAGAAGAAGGCGGTGCCGATTTCGGCGGCGTTGACGATGGCGCGCAGCAGGTCGAGCTGACGCTGCGTCTTGCCATATTCGAGGACTGTCGGCGTGTCTTTCAGCTCTGCGTGGCGGCGTGCCGAGAATTGCACGAGGACATTGACCGACTTGTCGTCGATCCATTGCGGGTGGCTGGTCTTCAGCGTGTCCCATCCGGTGCAATGTCCGTCGACCTCGCTGCGCTCGACCGCCAGCATGCCTTCCATCGATCCGGAATAGCCACGCACGATGTCGAATTTCGTGCCGAGCACCGTGTTGGTGGCATTGGGATAGACCGTGATCGCCGAGCCTGCGCCGGTTGCTGACAGACGCACTGCGGTCGTAAAGGCCTCGTCGAAGGTCTTGATCGACGCGCCGCGCGTGAAGATCACATTGACCAGCGTGTTGATGCGGCCGACCCAGGAAAATTCGGAGGATTTGAAACGCTGCCCGCCTGTTGTCAGGCGCTCCTCGAGCGGCAGGGTGGGCGAGGCGAGCGCCAGCACGGTGCCATCGCGCGGCGCGGAATTGGCGACAAAGGCCGCCGCCGTCACGCTGCCTGCGCCCGGCATGTTGCGCACGACAACGCCGGGATTGCCGGGGATGTATTTGCCAATGTGGTTGGCGAGCACGCGTGCGTAAAGATTGTTGCTGCCGCCGGGCGGGTAGCCGATGATCAGGTCGATGTTGCGGCCGCGGTAGAACGCGTCCGTCTGAGCGAAGGCGCTTGAGCCGAGCCCCGCAAGGCCGCCCGCCAGACCGCTCCCAATGAGCCCAAGGCTGGCCCGTCGACTGACCCGAAGGATATTCGAGCTCATGGCATTCTCTCCCGACAGCGCGCTCGTTTGCGGCGCGCCCTGTTGGGCGGCAAACCATCACCTCGACGGGTGCCTGTCAAGGCGCGGTCCGGTCAAACCTGCGTGCCATTAGCCGCGATGACGTCCAATGAAATCAAGCACCGCCGCGTTGAAAACATCAGGGCGCTCCCAGTAGACGGAATGTCCTGTTTCATCGGCCACGATCATCTGGCTGCCCGGAATGGCGTCGCAGATCAGACGCGTGATGGCGGGCGGCGTGATGAGATCGGCAGCTCCCGTGATCAGCAGTACGGGCAGCTTTACCTCGTGCAGCGCGGCTTGCGTGATGCGGTTGGTGGGCGTTTGCCGATAGTCGGGCCCGGTCAGCGCGTGGTGTTCGAGGGCGAGCCAGAGTTTTGCGCCGTCCGGATTCGCGGCGCGGTAGGAGGGGCCGAGTTCCCGGAATTCGACGGGCATCTTGTCCCAGCCGGCCGGGCGGATCTGCTCGGCCGCGCGGAAGACGGCGCCGTCGCGCACGCCTGCGGAATTGCTCGAGATCGTCAGCGACAGGAGCCTGTCGGGGTGGCTGAGCGCGAAGTCCATCGAGATCGAGCCGCCCGCCGCGGAGGCGACCAGATGAAAGCGCGGCAGGTCCATGGCGCGGGCGAGTTCGAACAGGTCTTTCGAGCCGCTGCCCGGGTCGGTCTTGTCGAAGGGTGATGATTTCGCATAGCCGCGTCTTGAGAAGGCGATGACGCGATGGCCGGCCTTTGCCAGGACAGGAAATTGGTAATCCCAGATCAGCGCGCTCCCCGAGGCCGGATGCATCAGGACGATCGGCGCGCCCTCGCCGCCGGTGTCGCGCACATAAAGACGTGCGCCTGGAATGGCGACCATGGTTTCGCGCAGGGATGGCTGCTGGGCCGGCGGCAGATGCTGGAACATGGTGCTGACCTTGGTGCTTGGTGCCTGTGCCTTGGCGCCTGGTGGTGTCGCGAAAGCGACCAGCGAGAGAGCTGATCCGCCGGCGATCACGCAACGACGGTTGATGGTGATGGCACCCGGCATGGAATCCTCCCTGATTTTGGGACGATCATGCGCCGGGTGCCGAAAACCTGCAATCAGACGGTGGCCATGTGCAGCGGGCAGGCGGCGGCACGTCGTTCGAAGTCGATCTGCAGGGTCGGATGGTTGATCTGGAACCTCGATTTCAGCAGCCGGGCCGCCTCGGTCAGGAACGCGTCGCCCGGATGGCCGGTCGGCATGACCAGATGGCAGCTCATCGCAATGTCGCGCGTCGACAGCGACCAGACATGCAGGTCGCACACCTCCTGCACGCCGGGCAGACGCAGGAGCGTGGCGCGCACATCCTCGACCTCGAGGTCATGCGGGACGCCCGCGAGCGCCATGGCACCGGCAGATTTCAGCAGGCCCCAGGTGCCCCAGATGATGACCGCATTGAGCAGGAGGCTCATGGCCGGATCGATCCAGACGAGCCCGGTCAAGGCAATGATGAGGCCAGCGACCACGACGCCCGCCGAGATCGCCGCATCGGCAGCCATGTGCAGGAAGGCCCCGCGAATGTTGATGTCGCCCTTGCTGCCGCCGGCAAACATCAACGCCGTGACGCCATTCACCACGACGCCGGCCGCCGCCACCATCATCACCATGGTGGTGGCGACAGGCTCGGGATGAAGCAGGCGTTGCACGGCACCGTACGTAATGGTGCCCACGGCGACGAGCAGGAATATGGCGTTCAGCAAGGCTGCCAGGACCGAGGACGTGCCCAGACCGAAGGTGAAACGTGCGGATGGACCGCGCCTCGACAGGGTCAGGCCCGCCCAGGCGACGATCAGGCCGAGCACATCACCCAGATTATGACCGGCGTCCGCCAGCAGGGCCATCGAATTGCCGAGCAGGCCGTAAATCGTCTCGGCGATGACAAAGCCAATGTTGAGCGTCAGGCCAATGGCGAAGGCACGGCCAAAATCGCGCGGCGCATGGTCATGTCCGTGGCCAGCATGGTGATGCCCGCCTGTCGCATGTGTGTGGCCATGATCGCCGTGCGCATGGCCCTTTCCATGCGGGTGGCGGTGATTGTGGTCACGGTTATGGGGGTGGGGATGCGAATGCGGCATGGGAATGTACAGCTCCGGAATCACTTTACATAGGTGCGCAGGACGGTGAGGACTTCCTCGGCCGCCTGCGCCCGCGCGGTATTATCTGTCTCGCCTTCGAGGAGGTGACTGCGCAGATGATGTTCGATCAATTCGTGCGAAAGGCCGCCAATGGCCCCACGGACTGCGGCGACGAGATGCATGACCTCCCCACAGCCGGCGTCAGCCAGAAGGGCGCGCTCGATCGCGTCCATTTGCCCACGCAGGCGACGGACACGGGAGAGAAGCTTGGTCTTGTCTTGAGTGGTGTGGGACAAATCTGCCGCCTCGATAGGGTATGGGGTATACCCTAAAAGGCAGCCAACGGGCGGTCAATGCGAAGGCATGCAGCTGTCAGCGCAAGCTTGCCCTGCGCAAGGCACCGCGACGAAGGGCTGGCCGGGCGGTGGGGCCAGAAAACAGGGCATGGAGCACCACACCGCTGAAATAGCCGACTTGCAGGACAACAAGGACGAGGACGCCGAAAGCTGCGCCTTGCAGGGCAAAGGCAGCAAGGGCAACCAGCAGCATTATGGGGATAAACCCGATCAGCGAAATCAGCCGGAGGCCAAAAACTGTGCTGCACAGGAAACAAGCCGCCACGGCTATCATCATCTGCTCCAGAGACCTCCCGATGTGGGATGATCAAGCCCTGTCCACGTTTCGAATCAACGAAGATTCACAATCATATTCGACAGGATTCGTTACGCTCAAGCTCCTTTTTTGAGCCTCGCCTGCCTTTCTCGGAAACATCTCGCCTTTTTTGAAATCGGTGTTGACACAAGCGGAGGCACCCTCTAGAACCCGCTTCACACCGGCGGCGCTTTTGGCGCTCCACCGGCCCTCCTGACCTTCCTGAGGCGCAATCGCCGGGCAACCGGTGCGCTTCTTCGTCGGCATTTGGGTAGAAATACGCTGTTTGACAATTAAATCGGAAGAAAGAGAAACGTGGACGGCGGTGTCCTTGCGAGATTTCCACTGTGAAGTGGGGATCGCCAAGAGACTATCGACGGTCACGTTTTCAAACACCGGTCGATTATTCTGCTGTGA
>CAIWVR010000384.1 GCA_903916165.1 uncultured Hyphomicrobiales bacterium
CACCAGAATGATCATCCAGAACACGACATGCAGCTCGGTCACCGTGAAGATGGCGACCAGCGCCAGCAGGGCGACGGCCAGCCCGATGTTGATGAGATGGCGTTGCGGCAGCAGGATCGGCTTGCCGGACATCCGCCCGTCGAGCTTCAGGAAAGCGATGATCGAGCCCGTGAAGGTGAGCGCGCCGATGGCGGCACCGATCGACATTTCGATGAGGCTCGCACCATGGATCGAGCCCTTCACGCCGATGCCGAAGGCCTGCGGCGCATAGAGCGCGCCCGCAGCCACCAGCACGGCAGCAAGGCCGACGAGCGCATGGAAGAAGGCGACGAGCTGGGGCATGGCCGTCATCTGGACGGTGCGCGCCCGCCAGGCGCCGATGCCGCCGCCGATGGCGATGCCGACGACGACCAGAAGCCAGGACGAGAGGCCCGACGGCAGCCGATAGAGCAGGGTGGTCGCAATCGCGATGCCCATGCCGATCATGCCGTAGCGATTGCCCTGCCGTGACGTGGCCGGTGAGGACAGGCCGCGCAGCGACAGGATGAAGAGGATGCCGGAGACGAGATAGAGCAGGGCTGCGATATTCGCGTTCATGGCGATCAGCCCTTCTTCTTGTACATGGAGAGCATGCGCTCGGTGACCAGGAAGCCACCGAAAATGTTCACCGAGGCGAGGATGAGCGCGATGAAGCCGAAGAGCTTGGCCCAGAGCGGACCGTCATCGCCCGGCGCACTGGCATCGACGCCGACCGACAGCAGGGCACCGACCACGATCACCGAGGAGATCGCATTGGTGACGGACATGAGAGGCGTGTGCAGGGCCGGGGTCACCGACCAGACGACGTAATAGCCGATGCAGATCGCCAGCACGAAAATGGCGAGGCGGAAGATGAAGGGGTCTATGGCACCGCCCGAGGCTGCATGCGCCAAGGCGCCCGCGCTGTCGGAAAACTGGTCCGCTGAAGTTTGCAGCATGTCGGCGGCTTCGCGCGCGAGCTTTGCGGCGGCATTTGCCTTGTCGAGAATCTGGTTTGGCGTTTCGATTGCCATGGACCTTGCCCCTCGGGGTTCAAGCAGCTGAACGGGAATGATTTATTTCGGCAGGAAATTTGGGTGCACGACGGCCCCGTCGCGGGTCAGCAGCGTCGCTTTCACGAGCTCGTCGTCCCATTTCGGCGCAAGGCCCTTCGTGTCCTTGTCGACCAGCGTCTCGACAAAGGCGAGCAGGTTGCGCGCGTAAAGGCTCGAGGCGGTCGCGGCCAGACGGCCAGGCACGTTGAGATGTCCGACGATGCGCACGCCATTGTCGGTGATCACTGTCTCGCCCGGCAGCGCCAGTTCGCAATTGCCGCCACGCTCGACCGCAAGGTCGATAATGACCGAGCCCGCGCGCATGGAATGGACCATGTCGGCGCTGATGAGCCGCGGTGCCGGACGGCCCGGGATCAGCGCCGTGGTGATGACGATGTCCTGCTTGGCGATATGGGCTGAGACCAGGGCCGCCTGCTTGGCCTTGTAATCGGCCGACATTTCCTTGGCGTAGCCGCCGGCGGTCTCGGCCTGTTTGAACTCATCATCCTCGACGGCGACGAATTTTGCGCCCAAAGATTCGACCTGTTCCTTGGTGGCGGGGCGCACGTCGGTCGCCGTGACGATGGCGCCGAGACGGCGTGCGGTGGCGATGGCCTGCAGGCCCGCAACGCCGACGCCCATGATGAAGATACGGGCCGCCGGCACGGTGCCGGCCGCGGTCATCATCATCGGCAGGGCGCGGCCATATTCAGCGGCCCCATCGATGACGGCGCGGTAGCCGGCCAGATTGGCCTGGGACGAGAGCACGTCCATAACCTGCGCGCGGGTGATGCGGGGCATGAATTCCATGGCGAAAGCATTGACACCTGCGTCGGCCATGGCGGCGACCGCTTCTTCATGGCCATAGGGGTCCATGGTCGCGATGACGCTTGCGCCGCGCTTGTAGTCGGAGAGTTCTGTCGCTGCCGGGCGGCGCACTTTCAGCACCAGATCGGCATCGGCGAGGGCTTCGGCTGCCGTTCCGGCAAGCGTCGCGCCGGCGGCGACATAATCGGGGTCGGTGATCCCGGAGCTCATGCCGGCCCCTGACTGCACCACCACCGTCGCGCCCAGCGCGATCAGTTTTTTGATGCTGTCAGGCGTCGCGGCGACGCGGGTTTCGTTGGCCTCGGTTTCGGCGGGGATCGCAACGCGCATGCGGGGCTCCGGTGAATCTGCGTTCTGAAAAAGCAAAAGGCGAGCCAGAGGCTCGCCCAGCCGGTCAGAGAAGCGTGACCGCCATGAAGACCATCAGGCCGACCATGAGGATGGTTCCCCACTTTGCCATGCCGATGAACATCTTGTAGGTGCGCTCGTGCTCTGCGTAGTCCATTGCGGGATGGCCCGCACCATGATTGTCAGCCATCTGGTCCTCGCATCAGGGAAAAGGCGCCCGGAACCGGGCAGGACAGGTTCCCCTTTCGCTTAGCCGAAAGCGCGGGCGCGGGCAATCGTAGGTTTGATGATCTGTGATGTCGGATGGTCGCGGGGGAGGGATGGGGCACTTCCTTGGACATCGGGCCTCATCCGATTGCGCGGCTCGGTTGACGCCAGTCGGCGAAGAGGTCCAGTCTGATCATCCACAAAAAAAGGGCCACCTTTGCAAGGTGGCCCCTATTGGGACGTCGGGTGTGCGTCACGGGTTACCGCGCTGCCCACATTGATCCCGACGTTTCGATCAGGATCATGGGGGAATGAGTAGCCTATGTCAATAGTTTGGACTGATGGCGAACTCGCTGAAGCCGCCGCCCTGCTCTCTAGCGAACGCTTGGCGGAGTTTCTCCGCATCGCTGGAACAGAGAGGGACGCTGTTGAGATACACCAATTGTGCCTGTCGGTGGCCGGGGCTCTGACCCCCGTGGTCGGATTGCTTGAAATCGCATTACGAAACGCGATTTGCAGGGAATTGCGAGAGGCCTTTGGAGTACCTGACTGGCTCACAAATCCGCCTCCGCCTTTTGCCTGGAAAGGTGATGAGAAAGAAAAATTAAAACAGGGAAGCGCGCACGCCAGGCGCGCGGTTTACACAAAGATGACTGGAGCAGAGAAGCGAGCTTTGGATGCGCTCGCCTTCCCCTCAGGTCCGCCAAGATCCATCAGTCACGAAGCGCGGTCGAAAGCGCGACAGAAAGTTATACAAGCCTCCACAGGTCAACTTATCGCTCAACTCACTCTCTTTTTCTGGAAACGCTTATTCTCGGCGGACTATGAGGACACGTTGTGGAAGCGTCGTTTACGTCGCTTGTTTCCCAACAAGAGCTTGTCGCGCGGGATTGTCGCCTCACATCTGGAGACGCTTTATCAGGCGCGCAACCGTGTGGCGCATCACGAGCCTATTCTTGGCGTCCGTCTGGTTGCGGTGCTTGAGGCCGTGGACTTCATGGCCCAGGAGTTTGGGTCCAAAGGTCCGGATGGGCAAACCGTCGTTGGAAAAATGATCTCGTCTTACCGGGAGGCGCTGAACGTCGAGGCTGACCGTGTGATGCGGCATGTGCAGAAGTTCGCGCTTCCGCCCAGCGACTAATTTCACTTCAGCTTAGCCCCACCGCCGCGAGCGCCTGCGACTGCCGCCCCGCGATGGCGTCGGCGCTGACCCCATCCCCCCCGAAGGCCTCGTGGAACAGCTGATAGAAATTCAGCCGGGCGTCGAGGTGCAAAAACACAGCGCCGAGCCCCACCGCCGCGCGGTCCATGAAAACGAACTCTTGCGGGATAAGCAGCGGGCCTTTGGCCTTCAGCCCGGCGTGGACCTGCATCATCTCGCGGCGGCCATACTGGCCCGGCGGCACGCCATTGGCGACGGTGCGCACGCGGTCGTCGAGGATCGGGCCATAGATGAAGCGTGCCCAGATGTTGAGCGTCTCGATGACGTCCCGGCGCAGGCCGCGAAAGCCCCAGCTCTCATAGGCGTGGACGATGCGCGGCTCGTCATGGGTGCGCAGCCCCTCGTAGAGATCCACCACGCCCTGCGAGAAACTGGGTGGAAAGATGCGGATGCAACCATAATCGAGCAGGTTGATGCCTTTGGCCTGGCCGTCCTCCTCGAACACGGTGTAATTGCCCAGATGCGGGTCGCCGTGGATCACGCCGAACTGGCTGAACGGATGCCACCAGGCCCTGAACATGGCGACGGCGATCCTGTTGCGGGTGTCCTGATCGGCCTGCCTGAACTCGAGCAGCTTGCGTCCGTCCAGCCATTCGAGCGTGAGCAGGCGACCGGTCGAGAGGTCGCGGCGCACACCGGGCACGCGCACATTGTCGGCGTCCTTCAGCATGAGCGCATAAAGAGCTGCGTGCTTCGCCTCGCGCCTGTAGTCGAGTTCCTCGCGCACGCGCTCGGCGATTTCGCGCGCCGCTTCCTGTGTGTCGATGACCGGATTGAATTGCCGGTGCACGGCAAACAGCATCTGCAATTGTGCGATATCGGCTTCCACCGCCGATGACATGTCGGGATATTGCAGCTTGCACGCCAAAAGCTCGCCATCATGTGCGGTGGCGCGATGCACCTGTCCCAGCGACGCCGCGGCGGCGGGGCGCAGGTCGAAATCCGCAAAACGCGCGCGCCAGTCGGGGCCGAGCTCGGCCTGCATCCGCCGCTTGACGAAAGCCGCGCCCATCGGCGGGGCGTCGGATTGCAGCTTTTGCAGCTCTTCGGCGAATTCGGGCGGCAGAAGATCGGGGATCGTCGCCATCAATTGCGCGACCTTCATCAACGGGCCCTTCAGCCCGCCCAGTGCCGCACGAAGGGCGGCCGCGCTGGCGGGGTTGTCGCCGCCAAACAGCTGCGCCGCGCCCATGCGCGCGGCAACGCCGCTCATCTGCGCGCCCACGCGCGCATAGCGCGCTGCGCGGGCCGAGAAACGGTTACGTTCGGAATCGATCGCCATCATGCTGCCCGGATGAGAAGACTGTTTCCTATACGCAGCCTATGTGGCGACGGATGCTTTCAGCCTGAAGGCGGCCAATTGTCCCGTATCCAGCGCGTCAGGCCATCCTCGCTGACATTGCCGGCCGCGACTTCGAGGATCATGGCTGTGGCATGTGTCTCCGCGACGATGAAATCGATGCCATTCAATCCGAGAAACACGATGAGCGCCGCGAAGGACGCGCGTTTGTTGCCATCCACGAACGGATGGTTCTTCGAAATTCCGAAAACATAAGCAGCAGCCAGCGCCGCCATGTCCGTTTCCCCATAGGCAAATTTGTTCGGCGCCCTCGCGAGCGCCGAACTGAGCAGCCCCGCATCGCGGATTCCAGCCGGCCCGCCGAATATGGCGAGCTGTTCTGCATGGATATCGATGACGAGAGATTCCGTGAGCCAGACCGGCTCGCTCATTTTGCGAGCTCGCGGAAGGTGTTGGCGTAAGTCTTGAAGGCTTTCCGGGCGATCTCCATGCCTTTCGCGTGCACGGGATCGTAAGGCGTCAGCTGGACGCCCCGTTCCGGCTGCTCGATGACATGCAGCTTGTCACCCTCGGCGAGATTGAGGCGGGCAAGCAGGTCCTTGGGCAGGATGAGCCCAAGAGAATTGCCGATCTTGCGGACCTGCAGGACCGAACCTTCGACTTCGATTTTCATCTCACCCATGGCGAAACCCCGCTCCGTTATACAAAACGTATAACACAACCCCGCCGTTCCCGCCAGTCTGCCCTCACCCTTCCATCGCCTCCAGCTCCGCAATCATGCCCTCGATCATGTTGAGGCCGATCTGCCAGAAGCCCGGGTCGCGGGCGTCGAGGCCGAAGGGGGCGAGCAGTTCGGAATGATGCCTCGTGCCGCCCGCCGACAGCAGGGCGAAATATTTCTCGGTGAAGCCCTCATTGGCGCTCTGGTAGACGCCGTAGAGCGAGTTCACGAGACAATCCCCGAAGGCATAGGCGTAGACGTAGAAGGGCGAATGGATGAAGTGCGGGATATAGGCCCAGAAGGTCTCGTAGCCGGCCCCCAGCTTGATCGCCGGTCCCAGCGAATCCGCCTGCACGCTCATCCAGAGATCGCAGATCTGGTCGGCGGTGAGTTCACCCTTGCGGCGCTCGGTGTGGAGCTTGCGCTCGAAGGAATAGAAGGCGATCTGGCGCACCACGGTGTTCAGCATGTCCTCGACCTTGGAGGCCAGCATGGTGCGCCGTTCTGTCTTGTCCGCCGTGCGCGCCAGCAAGGCCCTGAACGTCAGCATTTCGCCAAAGACCGAGGCGGTTTCCGCCAGCGTCAGGGGCGTCGGTGCCATCAGCGCGCCATTGTGGCCGGCCAGCACCTGATGGACGCCGTGGCCCAGTTCATGGGCGAGCGTCATCACGTCGCGCGGCTTGCCCTGGTAATTGACCAGCACATAGGGATGCGCGGAGGGCACGGTGGGATGGGCGAAGGCACCCGGTGCCTTGCCCGGACGCACCGGCGCATCGATCCAGCGCTCGTCGAAGAAACGACGCGCAATGGCGGCCATTTGCGGCGAGAAGTCGGCATAGGCACCCAGCACCGTGTCGCGCGCTTCATCCCATGAGTAGGACTTGGCGGGCACGTTGGGCAGCGGCGCATTGCGGTCCCAATGGTTGAGCTGGTCCATGCCGAACCACTTGGCCTTCAGACTGTAATAGCGATGCGACAGGCGCGGATGGGCAGCCTCGACGGCGGCGACAAGCGCATCCACGACCTCGCGCTCGACGCGGTTCGAGAGGTGGCGCGAGTCGGCAATGTCCTTGAAGCCGCGCCAGCGGTCGGAGATCTCCTTGTCCTTGCCCAGCGTGTTGGCGATCAGCGCGAAGGTGCGCAGATTGCCCTTGAGCGTGTGCGACAGCGCATCCGACGCCAGCTTGCGCGTCTCGGACTTCTTGTCCTGCATCAGGTTGAGCGTCGGCTCCAGCGACAGCTCGCGTCCCTCAACGGTGAAGCGCAGGCTGGCGATGGTCTCGTCGAACAGGCGGTTCCAGGCCCCGCGCCCCGTGATGCTCTTCTCGTGGAAGAGCTGCTCGATCTTGTCGTCGAGCTGGTAGGGCTTTTCGCGACGGATGTCGTCGATCCACGGGCGGTAATGGCCGAGCGGGCCTGAGTCGATGGCGGCCTGGAGCTGCGAATCATCGATTCGGTTCAGTTCCAGCGTGAAGAACAGGAGGTCGGATGAGGCATTGGTGATCTTTTCCTGGGCGTCGCCATAAAATTTCGCGCGCTCCGGATCGGTGGTGTCGCCGGAATAGATCAGGCCGGCATAAGACATGATGCGGCCCAGCAGATCCTCGAGTGCCTCATAGGCGCGGACCGCCTCGCACAATTTTTCGCTTGCGTCCGCGCTGCCTGCGATCTCGGCGAGTTTGCCGCACCATTTGCGTGAAAAGCCTGCGCAATCTTCCGCGGCGCGCGCCAGGTCGCTGACAAATTTCTCTGACATCATACCCGGATAGAGGTCAGCAAGGTTCCACTCAGGCAGGGTGCCGAGATCGCCTGCGGTCGGCGCGGCGGTGGCGGATGTCAGCGCGGCGGAGGTCTGGAAAGAGCTGGGCATCAGGTCAACCAATCTGAAAGGCGGGCACGAAACATATGCTCATATTGGCCATGCGTGCCCGTCGTTCAACCGGCTGACATGCGTCCCGGAGCGGGACGGTTTGTTAAGGCCGCGTTTACCCTGATGTTTCAAGGTGGTTTTCCAAGGGCGTTCCGCGCCCGGCCCCGAGAGGAACGATGCCGACCTTGATCCTGATCGCTGACCATGACCCCGTCCAGCGTCGCCTCCTCGAGGCGATGCTCCGGCGCTTCGGTTTCCAGAGCGAATCCGTGGACAGCGGACAGGCGGCGCTGGCGCGGCTGGCGGCGACCGGAGAGCCGCCGGTGTCGCTTCTCATCCTCGACCTCTTCCTGGCCGACCTCGGTGGCCTCGCCGTCATGGCTGAGATGCGCGACCGTCGTTTCAGCATACCGGTGATCGTCGAAACCGTCTCGACGCAGATCGATCTGGTGATGTCGGCCATGCGCGCCGGGGCTCATGACTTTCTGGTGCAGCCGGTCGGCGGCGAGCGTTTGCATGTCGCGATCAAGAATGCGCTGCGCTTTCGCGCGCTGCAGGACGAGACGCGCCGCGCCACGCGCCGCACGGCGGGCGCTGTCGGCTTTCGCCATATTTTCACCCAGAGCGAGGACATGGCCCGCGCCATCCGGCTCGGCGAACGCGCGGCCCGCGCGCATCTGCCCGTGCTGATCGAGGGCGAGGCCGGGGTCGGCAAGCACCTCTTCGCCCGCGCCATTCAAAGCGCGTCCGAGCGGCGCGGCAGGCCCTTCTTCTCGGTCAATTGCGCGGCGCTTGCACCCGATCAGGCCGACGTCGTTCTGTTTGGTGCCGAGACCGGCTCCGACAAGGCGCAGGGCAAATTTGCCGAGGCCCATGGCGGCGTCATATTCTTGGACGAGGTTGGCCTGTTGCCGCTCAACTTGCAGGCCAAGCTTCTGCGGCTGATCCAGGACGGCGAGATCGACGTTCCGGGCATGAAGCGTCCGGTGCGGATTGATGTGCGCCTGATCTCCGCCACGAGCCAGAACCTGATCGAGCAGGTCAAGGCCGGTCTGTTTCGTGAAGACCTGTATTATCGGCTCAACGTTTTTCCGGTCACTTTGCCGCCGCTGCGCATGCGTCCCGGTGACATCGGGGGCCTGGCCCAGCGTTTCGCGCAGCGGTTTGCGGCCGAGGAGGGCAAGGCCAATCGCGGGCTTTCGGCGGAGGCGCTCCACCTGCTGTCGAGCTATGAATGGCCGGGCAATGTGCGGCAGCTTGAAAACGCCGTCTATCGTGCGGTTGTCCTGAGCGAGAGCGATGAACTGGGCGTGGCCGAGTTCCCGCAGATCGCGGCCCGTGTCGATGGCTATGACGTGCGTGTGCCAGCCGCGCCCGCGCTGGCAGCCATGATGTCCTCCGGTCCGGCCAATCCGCCGCTGCGGGCACCGATGGTCAACGGGCTCCATGCCCGCGATCCCCACATGTTGCGTCTGCTCGACGAGCAGGGGCATGCGCGCCGTCTGGACGACATGGAGGGGGAACTGATTCGTTTCGCCCTGTCGCATTACCGGGGCCAGATGTCGGAAATGGCCCGGCGCCTTGGCATTGGCCGCTCGACGCTTTATCGCAAGCTTAAAGACCTTGGCCTGCACGAGGATGAGACCGTCGAAGCGGAATCGGGCGTCGCCGCCTGAACTCGCGGGATTGTGATATTAGATCGCAACGTTAGAATCACCTAAGATCTGAAGCATTGGAACCAATCGCTGAAACCGCGCATGATCGCGCCGGAAAGCGGAACAATCTGGCTTGGGGAAAACATGATCGCGCGCACCGAACTTTGCCTGGCGACTGCCGTGGGTCTTGTGCTGACTCTGGCTGTGCCAATGCTGCACGCCCAGACGCCTGAGCCGGTTCAGTCCGCCGAGCCGGTCCGCGAGGCCTCGCCCCTCCTCAATGCCCGACAATTGGATGCGGTCCCCGTGGTCGGGGTGGTCGCAGGGGGAGAGGCGCTTCCCGTCGCTGTTGAGGCGCTTCCTGTCGCGGCCGAGGTGCTTCCCGTCGCCGCTGAGGTGCTTCCTGTCGCGGCCGAGGCGCTTCCCGCCGCCGCTGAGGTGCTTCCCGTCGCGGCCGAAGCGCTTCCTGTCGCCGCCGAGCCACTGCCCGTCGCGGCCGAGATCAATCCGAACATCGTCCCCATGCCTGCTGAGGTGGCTGTCGACCTCACGCCCGCACCGGCGCAAACCAGCCCGGTTGCCGCCCAGCAGCAGCTTCCCGTGCCTGACTTATTGACCGTACAGGCGGCCCTCAAGAAAGCCATTGAAGCGCGTCTCGCCGATCGCATCCCCGCAGCCCAGCGTCGTGTGCGCGAGGCCGTCGCCCAGGTTTACGAGGCGCGCGGCTGGCAGCCGCTGTGGCTTGCTGACGAAAGCTGGACCGGCCAGGCCAAAGCTGTCATTGCGCGTCTGGAGCGCGCCGGCGATGATGCGCTCGATCTTCGCACGGCCCCTGCACCCGTTCTGCGCGGAACGGCGCCCGAGGCGCTCGCCGCCGCCGATCTGGCGCTCTCCGATTCGGTTGCGACCTATGCCCGACAGGCAAGTGGTGCGCGGATTGACCCGCGCTCGATTTCAAACCAGATCACTGAAAAGCCCGAGATCGTCGAGCCGCCCCGCAGTCTCGTCGAGGTGGCTACAGCAACGGATGCTGGCGCGATGCTGGCGAGTTACAATCCGCAGCACCGTGGCTATCGCACGCTGCGCGACAAGCTGGCCGAATTGCGCCAGGCCGCACCGGCCATCGCGCAGCGCGCCATCCCCACGGGACCAGTGCTGAAGGCCGGCATGAAGGACGATCGCGTGCCGCTGATCCGCGCGCGCTTCGGACTTGACCAGGCGGTCGCCTCGGACGATCTCGTCTACGACACGCGTGTGGCCGAAGCCGTCGCCGGTTTCCAGAAAGCCAATGGCATTCCGGCGTCCGGCACGCTCACGCCGCGCACGGTCGCCGCGCTTTCGGGCGGGCAGCCCGCGCGGCTCGAGGACGAGATCATCGCCAATATGGAACGCTGGCGCTGGATGCCGCGCGACATGGGTCATGACCGCATCGAGGTGAACATTCCCGATTACAAGGTGCGCGTCTATAGCGGCGACAAGGTGGTGCATGAGGCCCGCGTAATCGTTGGCAAGCCGCAGACGCCGACGCCGGTATTTTCCAATTCCATGCAGTTCCTGATCGTCAATCCCTACTGGAACGTGCCGCCGTCCATCATCAAGAAGGAGATGATGCCGAGGCTGAGGGACGATCCGACCTATCTCCAGCGGCTCGGCTATGAGGTCAGCCATCGCAAGGGCCAGATCAGCGTCCGCCAACCGCCAGGCGAGCGCAATGCGCTGGGCTGGATCAAGTTCATGTTCCCCAATGAACACGCCGTCTATCTGCATGACACGCCCTCGCGCGGTCTGTTCGAAAGCGCCAAACGCGCCTTCAGCCATGGCTGCGTGCGCGTCGACCAGCCGTTCGCCCTGGCGGAAATCGTTCTTGGGCAGGGCTGGACCGAAGAGCGCGTGAAAAAGTTGAAAGGCGGCGGCGAGCGCATGGTGAAAATGCCCAAGCCCTTGCCCATCCACATTGGCTATTTCTCGGCCTTCGTCGACGAGAGCGGCAAGCTGCAATTGCGCGAGGACATTTACGGCTATTCCGGCAAGGTGAAAGCCGCCCTGGGACTGCCGATTTGATGGCGTCGATGCCTGGCGCGGGCGAGGACATTGCGACGTCAGGCGTAAGCGAAGATGATCCGGGCTGCTGCACTTACCCTCGGTTAACCCTTTTCGGCAACACTCGGGTTACCAAATTCCGCTTCGGCGGAAGACCAGTGTTCGAGAAGAGTAAACCGGTGGAGCTGAAAAGTTTGCGTATCCGAGCCCGTTCCACCGCCAGACTTGCCGCCTGTGGCCTGCTTGGACTCGTCTTCTGGGCGGCCCTGCCGGCGCAAACGCAAAACGCCATTGCCAACGGCGACACCCGCACGATCAATCTCTACCACACCCACACGGGCGAGAGCATTTCGGCGACCTTTCGCGTCGATGGCCAATATGATCGCGCGACACTCGAAAAGTTGAACCGCTTCTTGCGCGACTGGCGCAACGACGACCAGATCTCGATGAACCCACGCCTGTTTGACGTGATTTGGGAAACCTATCGCGAGAGCGGCTCGCGCCAGCCGGTCCACATCGTCTCAGCCTATCGTTCGCCGCAGACCAATGCCCTCTTGCGTCGCCGTTCGCGCGCAGTTGCTGAACATTCGCAGCATATGCTCGGCAAGGCGATGGACATGCATTATGTCGACGTGTCGATGAGCCGTGTGCGCGAGATCGCCATGCGCCTGCAGCGCGGTGGCGTTGGCTATTATCCCACGGCGGGAGCGCCTTTCGTGCATCTTGATGTCGGCAGCGTGCGTGCCTGGCCGCGCATGAGTTACGACCAGCTGGCGCGTTTGTTCCCTGATGGCAAGACTGTGCATCTGCCAACCAATGGCCAGCCGCTGGCGCGCTATGACGAGGCGCGCGCGGAACTCGACGGGCGCGGTGATGCCCCCGTCATGATGGCGAGCGCGGATCAGGCGCGCGGCGCGGGCCGTGGTTTCTTCTCGCGTCTGTTTGCTGCCGGCAAGGAAGACGAGGACACGGGTGCTGTGGCCACCCCGCGCGGTCGTAGCCGTATCGCGCGTGCGACCAGCGCTGACAAGGACGACGCTGGCGCGATCCAGACGCCGTCCGAACGCCGCGCAGCCGACCAGATCGCGCGCGCCGAGCGTAACGTGCCGCGCGGCGCGACGACCATGGCTGCGCCCGGTTCGGGCATTGCGACGCGGGTGCAGGTCGCTGCCATCTCGATCCTGCCACCCCCACGTCCGGCTGCGCTTGGCGCGCCGCCTGTCCAGCAGGTCGCCTACGCAGACGTGCCGCTGCCGCCGGTGCGCCCGAATATGTCGGTGAACGTCGCCAGCAGCCAGAAGGGGCCGGCGCCTCTGCCCGATCTTATCCGCCAGGGCAGCGAGCCCGCCATGGCGCTCCTTGCCTATGCGCCGCAGTCGGGCGACAGCCTCGCCTTGCGCGGTGCGGTCCAGCCGCAGGCGGCGACAGCGTCCGCCACACCCTATGCAATCGTGCCCCGCCGCATACAGCTCCACGCCGCGCGCCTCGACCAGAGCAATTTCACCCTGCTGATCCAGCCTGCTGTCCTCAGCGGCGCGCTGGCACAAAAGGATCTCGGCATGCGTCCGGGCCTGCGCGCGGCGGTCAAGGCGGAAAGCCGCGCGCTCGTCCTGCAGGCGACGCCGCTCGTGACCCCGCAATTGGCAGCCATGTTCGCCGATTTGCAGGCCGACCGCTTCACCGGTCACGCCGAGAAGCCCTTGCAGACCGCCAGCCTGTCGCGCGAGGCCGCGCCGGACTTTCGCTGACACGGCCTTGTCAGGCTTGCGCGTGTTGACGCGGGCCGCGGCTTGCGGCTAGTGCTCGACAAGCTGAAAAATGCACGGCGGTTCGTGTCAGCACGGGCCAGCACAGGCAGGGCGGGAGACATTTCGTTGAGCGCAGTCATGGAAGACATTTGCCTTCAGCCAGCGATGGTGGTCGACGACGTCGTCAAAAGATTCGGTCGCGATGACGAGGCCATCACGGCAGTGGATCATGTTTCGTTCAATGTCGCGCAGGGCGAATTCGTCTCGGTGATCGGTCCGTCGGGCTGCGGGAAGTCCACTCTTTTCAACATCATCGGCGGTCTGCTCGGCGATTACGAGGGCTCTGTGATGATCGGCGACGAGCGCATTTCGGCGCCCCATCCCGCCGTCGGTATGGTGTTCCAGGAGGAATCGACCTTTCCGTGGCGCAATGTCATCGACAATGTCGCCTTTCCACTCGAGCTGCAGGGCGTCGCGAAATCCGAGCGCATGGACCGGGCACACCATTTCATCGACATGGTCGGCCTTGCCTCTTTCGAGAAGAGTTTTCCCTCGCAATTGTCGGGCGGCATGCGCCAGCGCGTTTCGATCGCACGCACGCTCGTCTCGCAGCCCAAGATCCTGCTGATGGATGAGCCCTTCGCGGCACTCGACGAGCAGACGCGCCTGCTGCTGGGCGACAAGATCACGCAGATCCAGCAGGCGCTCAACCAGACGACCCTGCTGATCACGCATAATCTCACCGAGGCGGTGCAATTGTCCGACCGCATCGTCGTGATGACCTATCGGCCGGGCAAGGTGAAGCGCATCGTGGACATCAAGCTGCCGCGTCCGCGCACCTCCGACGTGGTGGGCAGCGACGCCTTTGGCCATTATGTCGCCGAGATCTGGAACGACCTGCGTGAGGAAGCCTCGCGCGGCATGGCGGATTCGGAGAGCGCCGCTGCGCGCCGGGGCGCCCATGGCTGAGACCTTGGCCAAAAAATCCGGTCCGCCGTCGCTTTTCTTTCGCTATGGGCCAGAGATCGCCGGCCTCGCATCCCTGCTCGTCGCGGCGCTGGGTTTCGAACTGCTCGTGCGCATTGGCGTGGTTAACCGCTTCGTCATTCCCCCGCCCAGCGACGTCATCATGGCTTTCGAGCGCGTGGTGGTGGAGGAGGATATTCTCGGCCGGTCGGGCGCGACCGCCTTCGAGATGATCGTTGCGGCGCTGGCCTCCGTTCTCGTCGGTGTGCCGATCGGCGCGGCCCTGCATCGCTCGCTGCTCTGGCGGCGTGCGCTGGAAGACTGGGTCGGGGCCATGGCCGCGGCACCCATCGTGCTGGCCTTTCCGCTCTTCCTCGTGCTGTTCGGGCGTTCGCCGAAGACGATCATCGTCATGGCCTTCTTCCATGGCCTCGCGCCGATCATCCTGAAGACGATCGAGGGCCTGTCGGGCACGCGCAAGGTGCTGATCAATGTCGGGCGCAGCCTCAATATGACGTCGTCGCAATTGTTCTGGAAGATCCTGTTTCCCTCGGCGCTGCCCGTGATCTTCACGGGCATCCGCCTGAGCTGGACCTTCGTGCTGATCACGGTCGTCGGTGTCGAATATCTCATCAATCTCGGCGGGCTCGGACAGCTCATCAACGAGCTTGCCGAACGCTACGACCTGCCTGGCACCTATGCGGCAATCTTCTTCGTGATCCTCGTCTCGGTGTTCTTCTTTGTCCTTCTGGAGCGCGTGGAATTATGGCTGCGACCGGCGAGATGAAGGCGCAAGCCCGGCGCGCGGTCGCCCCTGCGATTTCCGCTGCGCCCGTCACCGCGCGCCACGTGCTGCTGGTGCGCGTC
>CAIWVR010000385.1 GCA_903916165.1 uncultured Hyphomicrobiales bacterium
GCCAAATCGATCATCAGCCAGATCGAGCGCAATGAGACCAACCCGACGCTCGCCACCATCTGGCGCCTTGCCCAGGCGCTCGACGTGTCCATCGAACGCGTGCTGCAAGCCGCCGAGGACGAGCCCTTCATCGAGAAATCAACCAAGGGAGAGACGCCGATCCTGCTGTCGGATGATGGCAAGTGCCGGCTCGCGATCATCGGCTGGATCAAGACGGTCGAATGGCTGCAATGGTATGATTTTCAGGCCGAGCCCGGTGGAACGCTCGAATCCGACCCGCACCAGCGCGGCTCGATCGAATGCCTGTCGGTGATCTCGGGCGAACTTGAGGTGGAAGTCTCGGGCGTCATCGAACAGGCCAGGGCCGGCGACACCTTGCGTTACCGCTGCGACCGGCCTCACATCATCCGCAACACGTCGAAAAAGCCGGCGCATGCGACCATGGTCTGTATCCTCAAAGCCGCCGTCATGGAGTGACGATCAGGGAGGCCTGCTTGCCCCAGCCGATGCTCGAATACCGGATCGAAGAAGACGGGCCGGTCTATACCGAGCTCTGGCTTCTCGACGATCGGCTCCATCGCGAAGACGGCCCTGCCTGCATCCTGCGGCGCACCTCCGATGGCGCGGTCGGGTTCGAGCTCTGGTATCAGCAGGGGCACCTGCACCGTGAGGACGGCCCGGCCGCCCTTCATTATGACTTCGACAGCGGCCGCGTCACGCAGGCCCATTACTTCCGCGACGGGGCGCCGGCACGCGGCGATGACGGCCCCGAAAGCCTCACCTTCGACGCGCAAACTGGACGTCTTCAGGACGCCGCATGGATTCGCGACAATGAGGCCCAAGGCTTGACCCTCACCCGCTGGCTCTGGCTCACGCGCGCCCGCGCCGGCGAGGCATCCCGTGATTAGACTCCGCAAGGCTGCGCCATTATGACGATTCCACACCAACTGGGAGCAGTCCGGCGCATGACGTCTCAATCGGGGTCAGAACCCGCCTTCTCGAGCGAACCGCGCGGCGACAGCCTCCGGCTCACGCTGACCGGCACCTGGACCATCGAAGGCTCCGACGAACTCGAGCGCGCCGGTCGCCAGCTGATCAGCGAAGCCGCCGGCATGCGCGACATTTGCGTCGACCTTGACCAGATCGTGCGTCTCGACACCGCCGGTGCCTGGGTGATCGACCGCAGCCGCGACGCGCTCGCACGCAGCGGCGCGACGCTGACCTACGAGACCACGCGTCCAGAATTCCGGATCCTTCTCGAAGAAGCCAAATATACTGAATGCCCCCCGCCCCGCCACGGCCATGACGACGTGATCATCAGCATGCTCGCCGACATTGGCGAGACGCTGGTCAACGTCGGGGGCAACATACTCAACGGCGTGTCCTTCCTCGGCGAAGTGGTGCATTCCATGATGAAGGCCGTGCGGCATCCCGCACGCTTCCGCGGCACGTCGATCGTCTTCCACATCGAAACCTTTGCTTTGCGCAGCCTGCCGATCATCGTCCTGATCAATTTTCTCGTCGGCTGCATCGTCGCGCAACAATCGATCTTCCAGCTGCAGAAATTCGGCGCGGCGACCTTCGCTGTCGATCTCATCGGCATTCTGGCCTTGCGCGAACTGGCCGTTCTGCTGACCTCGATCATGATCGCAGGCCGCTCGGGCTCGGCGATCACCGCGGAACTCGGCTCGATGAAAATGCGCGAGGAGATCGACGCCCTGCGCGTGATGGGGATGGATCCCGTCGACGTGCTGATCATGCCGCGCATCCTCGCCTTGCTGATCAGCCTTCCCCTGCTGACATTCATGGCCGATATGGCGGCGATCTTTGGTGCCCTGGTGGTCGGCTGGATCTATGGCGGGATCAGCCCCGAGGTCTTTCTGGGCCGCCTGCAATCGGCCATCGCGCTGAACACATTTCTTGTGGGTCTCATCAAGGCACCCTTCATGGCGCTGGTGATCGGCATGATCGCCGCCATGGAAGGACTGGCAACGAAGGGCTCGGCGGAATCGCTTGGCCGGCAGGTCACCGCCTCCGTCGTCAAGTCCATCTTCATGGTGATCGTCGTCGACGGCCTGTTTGCGATGTTCTTCGCCTCGATCCGGTATTGAGGATGCGTGTGATGCCATTGTCTCGTCATTGCGAGCGCAGCGAAGCAATCCAGAGGCCCCACGTGCGGCCTTCTGGATTGCTTCATTGCTTCGCTCCTCGCAATGATGTCCCAGGAGTTCCCGCATGACGCACGCCCACGCCCCTGCTGCTAAAACCGATGACGTTCCCGCGATCCGCGTGCGCGGCATCACCGTGGGCTTTGGCGACAAGCTCATCCTCGAAAATCTCGACCTCGATATCCGGCGCGGCGAGGTTCTCGGCTTTGTGGGTGGCTCGGGCACCGGCAAGTCGGTGCTGACGCGCACCGTGCTCGGCCTCATACAGCATCGCGCCGGAACGATTGAAGTCTTTGGACAGGATCTCGCCGGGCTTTCGCCCGATCAGCATCGCGCGCTCGAACGGCGCTGGGGCGTGCTGTTCCAGCAAGGTGCCCTGTTCTCAAGCCTGACCGTGCGCCAGAACATCCAGGTGCCGATGCGCGAATATCTCAGCCTCTCGCAGGGGCTGATGGACGAGCTCTCCATGCTGAAAATCCGCATGGTTGGCCTGAACCCGGATGCGGCGGACAAATTTCCATCAGAACTGTCGGGTGGCATGATCAAGCGTGCGGCGCTGGCGCGGGCGCTCGCGCTCGATCCCGAAATCCTCTTTCTCGATGAGCCCACGTCCGGCCTCGACCCGATCGGGGCGGCTGAATTTGACGCGCTGATCGCGACCCTGCAGAAAACGCTCGGCCTCACCGTTTTCATGGTGACGCATGATCTCGACAGCCTCTATTCGGTCTGTGACCGCGTTGCCGCGCTGGCTGACAAAAAGGTCATCGCAGCCGGAACGCTCCCGGAGATCCTGGCGGTCGATCACCCCTGGGTGCAGGCTTATTTTCATGGCGAGCGCGCCCTGCGCCGCAGCACCGTCTCCAAGGTGCCCGTGCCCTTGAAAGCGCCATGAAAGGCTGCGAAAGTCCCGCTTTCAAACAGGCTGCCACGGCCTGACGGGTCGTGCGCACTCGATGTCAAACAGGGAACCTCGCTGACAATGGAAACCAGGGCCAATTACACCTTGATCGGCGCCTTCGCGCTGGCGGTGGTCGCCGGTGCCTTTCTGTTCGTCTTCTGGTTCTCGGGCGGCACCAACAAGCAGTCGGGACGGGATTCCTTCCGCATCGTCTTCTCCAGTTCGGTCTCCGGCCTCACGCGCGGCAGCCAGGTCATGTTCAATGGCCTGAAGGTCGGTGAAGTCACCAATATTGATCTCGCGCCCGATCCGTCCGAGGTCTACGCCATGATCGAGGTTGATCGCCGCACGCCAGTGAAGACCGACACGCGCGCCCGCCTCGAATATCAGGGCCTGACCGGCGTTGGCTCGATCGCCCTGACCGGCGGCACGTCAGATGCCGTGCGCCTGTCCGTCAACGGCTCGGGCGTCGCCGAAATCCGCGCCGAGCGTTCAGATTTCCAGAATATCGTTGAGACCTTGCAGGACCTGACCCGCAAGGTCGACAGCGTGCTCAACAAGGCCGACACGATCGTCACCAACAATGTGGATTCCATCGGCCGCACCGTGAAGAATGTCGAGACCTTCACCGACGCACTGGCGGTCAATGCCGGCGGCGTGAAGGATTTTCTGGCCGGCATGGCGGATCTGGGAGCCACCATTCGCCCGCTTTCGCAGAAACTCGAAGTGCTGGCCGGTGATGTCGACAAGCTCGTCATTGCCATCGACCCCGCCAAGGTCCGCAACATCGTCGCCAATGCCGAGGATTTTGCCGCCACGCTCGGCCGTAACAAGCAGAACATCGACTCGCTGCTCGCCGATTCCGCCAAAGTGGCGCGCGATCTTGGGACCCAGACGGCGAAATTCGACAGCATCATGACCAGCGCGCAGGAAATCGCCAAGGCGGTCGACGCCCGGAAAATCACGCATGCAGTTGATTCTCTGGACCAGTTCGCCTCCATACTCGACCAGAACCGGACCAATATTGACAACGTCATGAAGAACGCCGCCGAGCTCACCGCCAAGCTGAACGCCTCCGCCAACAAGATCGACGGTGTGCTCGCTTCCGCGCAGGGGTTCCTTGGTGGCCCGGGCTCGTCCGGCATGTTTTCCGACATTGGCGAGGCGGCCAAGGGCATCCGCAAGCTCGCCGACAACCTCGATGCCCGAACCAGGGAAATCACCAACAGCATCAATAATTTCACCGGACCAGGCCTGAAGAATTACGAGGCGCTGGCGACCGATGGACGCAAGGCGCTTGACGAGATCAACCGCACCGTGCGCTCGCTCGGGCGCAATCCGCAGCAGGTTCTGTTTGGTGCCAAGCCGACCGTGCCCGAATATAGCGGGCGCTGAGGCCACACCTTCCAACAATAACAAGCTCGTACCCCATGCTGGTGCTTGCGTCTGCGGTCTCGCTGCTGTTCTGATGGTTCGAGCTGGAATCATGGCCCTGGAGTTCGTGTGAACCGTCGCAACCCGATCTTTTCGAAAATGCGTCCCCTCAGGGGGCGGCTGTTTCGCTACGGGGTGTTCAGCTGTGCACTTCTGCTGGCGGGCTGCGGTGCCTCCCCGCTCGCGACTTTCGACCTGTCGGCACCGTCTTCGGGCGTGAAAGCCCGCAGCACACGCGGCGTGCTGGTCATTCCAGAACCCTCGGCCCAAGCCCCCACAGATGGCGACCGCCTTGTCGTGCGCACTGGCCCGTCCGCCGTGGCCTTGGTCAAAGGCGCGCAATGGACCGACCGCCTGCCCCGCCTTCTGCAGTCGCGGCTCATCCAGACCTTCGAAAACGCCAAGCTGCTGCGCAGCGTGAGCCGCCCCGGCGACGGCGTCACTCCCGACCATGGCCTCGTGTGGGACATCCGCCGCTTCGAGATGGACACCACCACGGGGCAGGCCGTTGTCGAGATTTCGGTGAAGGTGCTCGATACGTCCGGCCATGTGCAGGCCGCCCGGATCTTCACGGCGCAGGCACCAGGCGATGCCAGTCAGGGCGAGACAGCCAGTCTCGCGCTGGACGATGCCTCAAACAACGTGCTCCGCCAGATTGTCGCCTGGGCCTCGGCCCGCGTCTGACGCCGCATTCAACTCCGGTCTGACAAGAAAGGGGCGCGGCTCGATCAGCCGCTGCTCGATCATCTTTTGCTCGGGAAACAAAGCCCTCTCGTCGGGTGTGTCTGGTGCCTGCACCACACGCAAAACGTCGTCGAGCTTGCGCGCGAGATCGTCGGCCACAGACTGGAAGCGCAGTTGATCGAGCGTGTCGTGCGACACCCGCTCCAGCCGTTGCACGGAGAACATCAGCCGCGCGCGCTCGGAGGCGCGGGCGCGGCGTGCATGTTCGGCGAGAAACCACCGACCACGCTCTGTCTCCAGCACGGCGGCCTCGATCAGCTCGTAGTCTTCGCTGGCGAAATAGGGGTCGGGCTTGGCGAACATGGGGCCGTGCACACAAGAGATCGCGATTGATTCGATCTTGTAATTTTCCGCCTAAAATCGAGGATATCAAGATACCGCAAGGGGATGTGGCAAGCCTCACTCCTTCTTGGATGACCGCGGAGGGCCATCGACTGCGGCCAGGCTCTTCAAATATTCGGCCATGGCGTCACGATCGGCCTTGGGCAGCGCGCCGGTGTTGCGCACGACATCGGCCATCGACGAACCCACCGAATCATAGTCCGGGGTGAACCCCGTCGCGAGCAATTCGGCTATGTCGCCCCTGGACCATGAGCCAATGCCCCTGGCCGTAATATTGGGCACCCAGCCGCGCCCTTCGGCGTCCGGCCCGCCTGCAAAGCGTTGCGCGGTGACGATGCCGCCAGCGAGATTGCGCGGCGAATGGCATTCGGCGCAATGGCCGAGCGCATTGACAAGATAATGGCCGCGGTTCCATGCGGCACTCTGGCCGGGATCGTCGCGCAGCGGGGTGGGATCGAGGAAAAGCAGTTTCCACAGGCCCAGACCGCGCCGGAACGAGAACGGGAATGACACATCATGCGCGGGTGCCTTGCCGTCCACGGCGGGCAGCGTGCGCAGATAGGCCATCAGGTCGCGCACGTCCTCAAGCTTCGCATGGGCATAAGTCGTATAGGGAAACGCCGGATAATAATGCGCCCCCTCGGGCGAGACGCCGCGCAGCATGGCATTGGCGAGATCTGCCGTTGTCCAGCTGCCGATGCCGTCCGCCTGGCTGGGAGAAATATTGGGCGATACGAATGTGCCGAACGCCGTCTTCAATTGCAGGCCGCCACCGAGGCGCGTGCGGTCGGGCTGGCCGGGCGTGGCGTGGCAGGACGCGCACCCGCCTCCGTGGAACACAAGCTCTCCCCGCCCCGCATCGCCGCCTTGCTCGAGAGCCGCCGCCTGTGCGCCGCTGACGGCGAGGACCGGACGGGTCAGCCACCAGAACAGGCCAAGGCCCGCGATGGCCAGGACAAAGAATGCGAAGAAGAGGCGCTTCATAAGGTTTTTCTCAAACGGACGTCATTGCGAGCCGAAGTCGAAGCCATCCAGAGCCAAAATTGGGGCCTCTGGATGGCGCATGCTTCGGGCGCAATGACGCGCTGAAAGGCTCAGCTCTTCTTGGCGCGATAGTTTTCGTGGCAGCCGCCGCAGGTCTTCTGCACGGTCGGGAAAATGGCCTTGAAGCTGGCCTCATCCTTGATCGACGCCTGGGCCGCGACCGCGGCTTCACCGAACTTCGCGAATTGCATGTTGAAATCGGACTTGTTGGTCCAGACCGCGGGCAGGGCCGCCGTGTCGTGACCCGTCTTGCTGTTGTCCGGGAACAGGGCCGGACCCTTTGTGGCGTTGTCAGCGAAGGTCTTTAGTGTCGCCTGGACAGTCGCGAGATCAAAGGGTGCTTCGCCCTTCAGCATGGCACCGGGCGCGCGGGAGGCCTGGCTCAGGCTCTTCATCGCCTGCTGACGCTCGGCAATCGGGTCGCTCTGGGCCATGACAGCGGCTACGGAAGACAGGCCGGCAACCATGGCGCCAGCGAAAAGAATTCCACGATTCATCAAAAGATCTCCATGTAGCCGCAGCAAGGGCGAACACCCGCCAAGGCGGACCTTATGTCCGGGCAATTCAAAGAACATCGCAGCGTTGCATAACAAAGTCGTGAGCGTCACCGCGCGACGGGTTCGCCAGCCTGAAGCCAGGCATTGAGACTGCCCTCGAAATGCGTATGCACGTCGTCGCGCCCGGCTGCCTGCGCCTGCTGCAGGCCAAGCAGCGTGCGGCGTCCCGACTGGCAGGAGAGCACCACAGGCTTGCCTGTGGGCAGCGCCTGGGGATCAAAGACCGACAGCGGCATGTTGGTCGCGCCGGGAATGTGGCCGGCGGCATATTCATGCGGCTCGCGCACATCGACGAGGTGGATCGTTTCCCCGGCGAGGGCCGTCTTCACATCCTCAAAACTCATCACGTCGACGCGCATCATCCAGTCTCCTGCCCAATCGAACTGCGTTCTAGCCCAAAGGCCCTCAATGCGCGAGCAACAGTTGAATATTGAACGCCACCGCGCCGATCAGCAGCACAGCGAAGGGATGCGTCTTGGGCCGCCATGTGAGGATACCGGCAGCGACGCCCGCCAGCGCCCAGGCGAACGGCCCGCCATGGCCGATTTTCAAAATGGCGACCACGCCCGCAAACATCAGTCCCGTCCCGATGGGCGCGAGGCCTGTTTCCAGCGCCTTGTGCCAGTCCCGCCCGCGATAGCGGTTCCAGACCTGGGCGACGCCAAGGCAGAGGATGGAGGACGGCAGGAACATGGCGATGGTGGCGACCAGCGCGCCGCCCCAGCCAGCAACCTTCCAGCCGATGACGGTGGCGAGCATCGAGCCGGGGCCCGGCGACACGCGCGCGATGGCGAAGAGCTCGATGAACTCGCGCCCCGTGATCCAGTGCTGGACATCGACGGATTCGCGCTGGATCGGCGCGAAGACCGAGCCGCCGCCGCCAATCGCCACCAGCGAGAATGGCACGAAGACGGCGAGCAGCGACATGTAGAGAGAAAAGGTGGAATCCTCACGCATGGCGGGTGCCTCTTGGCCAGACGGCAGCAACGCTCAGCGGCGCGATCACAAGCACCACTGGCACGAGCGGCCATTCAAACACGCCCACCGCGAGGAAGGTCGCAATCATCGCCAAAGTCGGAGCGATACGCGGCATGACGCGCTGGGCACCGATAATGCCGAGCGACAGGTTGAGCCCGACGGCCGCAGCCGCGACGCCATCCACGCAGGCCTGCAGCACGGGGTAATCCTGCAGCAGGTGATAGCCCATGGCGATCAGGACGCAGACGACGGTCGGTCCGGCGAGAAGCGCGACAAGGCTCGTCGCCGCGCCCGCCGTGCCACGAATGCGATAGCCAACATAAACACACAAATTGGTCACATTGGCGCCCGGCAGCACCTGCGCCAACGCGATACCCGCGAGCACGTCCTCTTTCTCCAGCCAGCCATATTGCTGGACGACCTGGCGATGGATCCAGGCTGAAAGACCGCCACCAAAGGACAGGACGCCAATCCAGAAAAACACGCGCGCCATCAAGGGCAGCGAAGGCGGCGGGGGGGTGGGGATGGTGGCGTCTGTCATGGGCGATTCGGCCTTGTTGTTATTTGACGAGTGTAGAGGCGCAGGCAATTGCACTCAAAGCGTAGTCTCCGTCCTTCTCCCACGCTGGCGGGAGAGGGGCGGTCACGCTCACCCCACCAGCACGATCCGCACATCGTTCACATTGGTCAGCGTCGGTCCGGTCATGACGAGATCATCCA
>CAIWVR010000386.1 GCA_903916165.1 uncultured Hyphomicrobiales bacterium
GTTTCAAGCCGTTCGGCGTTGAACATATCAGATAACGCAAACCTCCTCCGGTCAAGGACGCCGGCTTGTGCTTCGTCCGGGCGGATCAACCACCGCAAGCATGTCCGTCGCCGCCGCCTCACACCGGTGTCCAGGCTGGAATATAGGCCGCCTGTCCGCAGGGCGCGCCGGCGTCGTCCTTCAGTGTCCACAGGATCACGTTCTCGATGCGAAAGCGCGCGCCGGAGCTGCTGATCCGGATGCCGGCATAATCGTCGATAAAGCCCCGGCGCGCGGCGCGGTCCAGCAGGCTCTGGCGTTCGTCGCGCAGCATGGGTTCGGCGCTCATCCGCGAGGGCAGGCGCGTGAAGGCCTCGAAGCTCATCTCCCACAGGCGCAGCGCGGTGGCATTGCCGTAGAAGAAGATCGGGTCAGGCTGCGTGCCATGTGCGAGCACGGCGAAGGGCGCCTCGAACAGGGCCTTCGCATCTGCGCATGTGTCGCCCGAGGTCGGCAGCATCGCGCGTCCCAGAATCGCCTGAAACGACCGCAGGATGAGCGCGCTGTGTGCTGCAACCTGCGGGCGTGTCCAGACGGGCGCGTCTTGGCTCAAGCCATGCCTGCCTTGACGCGGGCCGGCGACAGCGGCGCGCGGCGCAGGCGCACGCCGGTGGCGTCGAAGATGGCGTTGGCGATGGCCGCCGCCGTCGGGCGTGTCGAGGCCTCGCCCGCGCCGGTGGGTGCGACATCCGGCCGGTCGATCAGGATAATGTCGATGGCGTCGGGCGTGTCCTTGATGTCGGCGATGCGGTAGCCGTTCCAGTCGACGCTGGTCACGTTGCGCGTGTCGAAGGTGACCTCCTCGAACAGGGCGCGGCTGGTCGATTGCATCACATTGCTTTCGATCGTGTGGCGCACGAGATCGGGATTGACGATCAGGCCGCAATCATGGGCGACCGTCCATTTGCGCACCCAGACGCGCCCGCTCGCGCGCTCGATCTCGATATCGGCCACCATGGCGACGCGCGTGCCGGCCCGCACCGCATAGGACAGGCCCTGGCCGGTCAGCACATTGCCCCGCGACAGGCGGCGCGGCCCGGTGCGCGGCTGCCAGCCGGCCTTGTCAGTCGCGGCCTTGATGACGGCGAGATCGCGCGGGTCCTTCACATATTCCAGACGGAAGGCGAGCGGGTCCCGGCCGAGCGCGGTGGCGACTTCATCGATGAAGGATTCCACCGCGAAATGGGTCTGCGGCCCGCCCGGATCGCGCAGATGCGCCGTGCGCAGCGGCGAGGCGCGGTCGAGCAGCGGCGCGATGATGCTGGAGACCTTCGTGAAAGCTCCTAAATCATAGCTCTCCTCTGGTGGGCCAAACAGCAGCACCGGCTTCAGCGGCAGGCCGAGCAATTGCCCCGCGAGCGTGTGCGAGGGATCACCCTCATTGTTGAGGAAGTCGCGTTTCGAAAAGGCCTTCGAATCGAAGCGCCAGCCGATGATCTTGTTGTCGGCGTCGAGCGCGACGCTCGACATATGCACGCTGGCCGGCGCCTTCGGGTCCCAGCCGTGTCCCTCGTGGCGCATGCTTTGTACGCGCACCGGCTTGCCCACCGCGCGTGACAGAACGGCGGCATCCATCACCACGTCACCGGAATCGTTGCGGCCGTAGGAGCCAGGTCCGATGGTCGAGATGCACACGACCTTTTCCGGATCGAGCCCGAGCAGCTTGGCGACGCCGTCGCGCGCATAATGGGGCTTTTGCGACGCGCTCCACATGCGCACGCCATCGGGCTTCACATCGACCAGTCCGCAGGCCGGTCCCATCGGTGCATGCGACTGGAACGGCCATTCATAGCTGGCCTCGATCACGCGCGCGGCCCTGGCGAAGGCGGCGTCGACATCGCCCTTCGTCCTGTCGATGTCGCGCTTGATGACGGGCGCCTTGCGGATGTGATCGTGCAGCTTGTCATCACCGGGGAAGGGCGGCGCGACATCCGACCAGGTGATCTTCAGCGCGCGCGCGGCTTTCACGGCGTCCCATTCGCGCGGGGCAACGAGGCCGATGAAGCCCTTCTCGCGCACGATCTGCACGCCCGCAATGTCAGCCACCGAGCTTTCGTCCACCGCGACCGGCACGGCACCCGCGACCGGCGGGCGGATGACGCGCCCATGCAGCATGCCGTCCACTTTCACATCGACCATATATTCGGTTGTGCCGAGGATCTTGCCCTCGACGTCGCGGCGGGGGATGCCGCTCTTGCCGACGATGCGGTAATCCTTTGGCGCTTTCGGCTGCGCCTTGCCCTTGATCGCCAGATCGCTGCCGATGATATTGTTCCATTCGAGCGTCCCGTCGAAATGGCGCCCGCCGATCAGCTCGGCATAGGTCGTGCTCTTGCCATCCCGTGCGATGACGCGCCCGTCTTCCGTGTGCAGCTCGCCAGCCGGCACGCCCAGTTTCTCTGCCGCCATGTCGACGAGGACGCGCCTGGCCTCAGCGGCTGCAGCGCGCAGGGCGACGCCGCCCTTCCAGATGCCGGTGGAGCCCGAGGCTCCGCCCATATTGATCGTCTGGTCGGTGTGGCCTTGCACGATCGACACCCGCGCCAGCGGCAGGTCGAGTTCCTCGGCCATCATCTGCGCCCAGCCGACGTCGGTGCCCTGTCCCATGTCGATCTTGCCGATCCAGCCGACGGCACCGCCGTCAGCACTGATGCTGACATAGGTTGCCAGGCGGTCGGGCTGCATCGGCAGACGGGAGGTCATAATGCCGGCCCTTGCCTGCACGCCAGGAAGGGCGATGGCGATGGTCAAAGCGCCCGTGCCTGCCAGAAAAGCACGGCGACTGGTTTGAATGGTCATGGTTTCTCTCCCGCTTCTGATTTTTGAAAAGCAGTGAGCCAGAAATCGCGCCCGGCTGCAATTGCGAACCTTCCGCTTTTTCTCTTCCCAGCAGCGGGCTCTTCGGCATAGGCTTGCTAAAAATAAGCATAGGGAGGGGAACCAATGATCCGCAAAGCAGGATTCATCCTGTTGGCCGTGGGGGCTGCCAACGCGGCTTTCGCACAGGGTGCCGGGAAACCGGACCTCGTCTCGGGGCGACAGAATTTCGAACAATCCTGTGGCGTTTGCCACACCAAACCGCTCATCACCAGCGGCCGTTTTGGCCCGGCGCTGTCGAAGGCCTCGCTCGGCGGACAGGCCGATGTGATGGCTGAGGTCATCGGCACCGGCATCCCGCTGCGCATGCCCGGTTTCAAGCACCATCTGAGCCAGGAGCAGATCCGCGCCGTTGTCGCCTATATCCAGACGCTGGATCCCCCCCCGCCCGAAACCGCCAAGCCGACCGCCCGCACATCGGGCGAACGCCGCGACGCCAATTGAGCCGAGGGAGATTGCCATGAAGAACTTTACCAGCGTCAGCGCCTTTGCGCTTCTAGCCTCGCTCAGTGCCACGGCCGCCCAGGCCGATGCGCCCCTGTCGGGCTCCATCAAGACCAGGGACGGTGCGCCGATGGCCGGCGTCACCGTCTCCGCCAAAATGGAGGGGACACCGATCACCACCACTGTCTTCACCGACCAGGCGGGCCGCTACTTCTTCCCCGATATGCCGGACGGCAAGTATCGCGTCTGGGCGCAGGCGGTGGCCTATGAGGCGGGTCGGGGCGAGGTGGAGCTGAAGGCGGCTCAGTCGCAGAATTTCACGCTGCAGCCGACCAAAGATTTCGTGCGGCAATTGTCCGGCGATGAAATGCTGGCCGCCCTGCCGGAAGCCACGGCTGACGATGCGCGCATGAAGACCTTCATCCGCAAGACCTGCACCGGCTGCCACACGGCGGCCTATCCGCTCCAGCACAAGTTCGACGAGACCGGCTGGAACGCCATTCTCGAAGTCATGAAGCGCGTCAATGTGCTGGGCGTGCACAAGGGCGACCACGAACCGCCCAATGCCAGCATCGACGCGCAACAGGCGGAACTGGCGCGCTATCTGGCCCGCGCGCGGGGTCCGGGCGAAACCTCGATGAACTTTAACCTGCGCACGCGGCCCACCGGCGAGGCGGCGCGCGCGGTCTATCGCGAATATGATGTGCCGCTCGACCCCGATCTGAAACTGCCGGGCACCTATTACCAGAATGATGGTGCCGACTGGTCGAAGGGCACGCCGTCAGGCATGTTCGGCGGCTATGGCGTGCATGATGCCGAGGCCGATCTCGACGGCAATATCTGGTTCACACATTCCTGGCCGAGCCGCACGGTCACCGTCGGGCGCATCGACGCCCGGACCGGTGCCTTCAAGGCGATCAAGGTCGAGGAGCCGAATGGCTTTGCCAGCCAGACGCATGGCATTGTGCGCGACCAGAAGGGCTTCATCTGGTTCAACACGCGCCCGGGCTCCTCGCCCGGCGGCAATCCGACGGGCCTCGCCAAGCTCGATCCGAAGACCGAAGCCGTGAAGGTCTATCATCCGCCCAAGCCCATGTCGGGCACGGCGGGCACGCTTGATGTCGATCCCAAGGGCTTCATCTGGGTGACGTCTCCCGATGGTGTCCTGCGCTTCGATCCTGAAAAGGAAACCTTCGTCGAGTTGAAGTCTGTGACCTACAAGACGCCGCAGGGCGTCGGCACGGTCTATGGCACGGCGGCCGATTCAGCTGGCAATGGCTGGTGGCTCGACATGAAGTTCGACCGCGTCGAAAAGGGCGACCCCAACACCGGACAGACGACCGAAATCCAGCTCCCGCCCGTTCAGGTGGAGAAGGATCGCCTGACGCCGGCGGAAAAGGCGCTCTACGCCAAATATGTCGTGCCGGATTTCAACACGCCCTATCCGTGGGCGCAGGGCGCGCGGCGCATGGGCGGCGACAAGAACGCCAATGGCGAATTTGTCTATGTCGGCAATTCGTTCGGCGGCAATCTCGCGCGCATCGACATCAAGACCAACAAGGTCGACCTGATTCCGCTGCCCAATCCCGACACCCAGCAGCCCTATCAGGTCAGCGTCGACACGGGCCACAATGTCTGGACCAA
>CAIWVR010000387.1 GCA_903916165.1 uncultured Hyphomicrobiales bacterium
CATACGCTTGGGCTTTAAAATGGCGATGACCTGCGTCGCCAGAATATGCTCGAGCTCGGTGGTGCCGACACCAAAGGCCAGCGCGCCGAGGCCGCCGACCGTGCAGGCGTGGCTGTCGGGCACAGCATGGGTGGCGCCGGGCAGGACCATGCCGATCTCGGGCGCGACGACATGGGAAATGCCGTGCTCGTCATCGCCGAGATCAAAGACGCGCACGCCATTCTCGCGGCTGCCCTCGCGCATGGCGTCGATGAAGGCTTTGCCCTCGGGATTGGTGGTCTCGGTGCGACCTGGCTGGGCCGAGGGCGTGTGGTCGAGCGCCGAAAAGGTGAGGTCCGGACGGCGCACACGCCGGCCCGCCGCCTTCAACTTCTTGAAGGCATGGGGGGCATGCAGCTCGTGCAGCACGTGCCGGTCGATATAGACGAGATCGCGCCCGTCGGCCCGCTGGCCGACGACATGGGCATCCCAGATCTTGTCGAAGAGCGTCACGCCCATACCGGTTTTCCTCCCGGGCCAATGGCGGCCCACTTTGATTACCGAAATAAACCCAAGCGCCGGGTGGCGCAAATTGCCGTTTCCCTGTCGCCAGTGGCGGAGCAAGCGCTTCCATCATCTTTGCGAGCGAAGCGAAACAATCCAGACACGCATGGTCCTTGTCACCCGCACCGCCAGCACACAAACACACACAGCAGGCGTCACTAAAGCCGCAACAGCCGCGCCGCATTGCCATACAAGATGGCGTGGCGGTCTTCCGCCGAGAGGTCCATTTCCGCAATGCCCTTGTAGGTTTTCGCAATCGGTCCCAGCGGCGCGTCGGTGGCGAAGACAATCTTCGATGGCCCGAAGAAATCGAGCCCGCATCGCACACCCGTGGTGGCGCCAAACATCGCCGTGTCGCCATAAAACAGCTTGAAATAGTCCATGTGCGGACGCTTCAGCGACGGCAGGATCTGCGCGTAATCCTCGTCGCTGGTGCGCGCCCCGAGCACATCCATGCCAGGCCCGACGCGACCGTCGAAGAAGGGAATCATGCCGCCGCAATGATGCGTGATGATCTCGAGATCGGGATGACGGTCGAACAGGCCGTCAAACACGAGACGCGTCATGGCGACTGACGTGTCGTAGGGCCAGCCGAAGCACCACCACATTTCAAACCGCGACTTCGTCTCGCTGGCATAATCGGACTGGCTTGCGGTGCGCGTCGGATGCAGCCAGATCGGCTTTTTCCATTGCGCGAGCGCCGCGAAGAACGGCCGGAAGCGCGCCTCGTCCAGCGGATGGCCCGCGACGTGATTGTAGATCAGCACGCCCTTGGCGCCGAGTTGATGGATGGCGCGATCGGCCTCGACAAGGGCGGTCTCGACATCGTCCAGATAGACCGCCGCAGCAAAGCCCACGAAACGATCCGGATGCTTCGCGCAGAGTTCCGCCATTTCATCATTGGCGATCTTCGCCAGCTCGCGCCCGGTCTGCGCATCGCCGATCTCTTCCAGCGAGGGATTGGGCAGGCTGATGACCTGCCGGTAATCGGGCACGGAATCCATGTCGCGGAAACGCGCATCGAGGTCGGAGAGGGGTTTTACGGTCAGCAGGCGGTTGACGATATTGCCGAGCTTTGGCGCAAGCACGACCATCCGGTCCAGAAAGCTGCGCGGCGCGAGATGCGTGTAGAGATCGATGACCATGGTCCGGGCGTTCCTTTTTGAGGCCCCCGCGTATGCCCGGCGACCGCCGCGATGCAAGAGCGCGAAATGCCTGTCACTGTTTCGATTTATCACATCAATTGTATTCCGGTCGTGGTAGGCTCGACGTCTTGGGCTCCTGGGGGCACATGTTGGGAGGATGGACTCATGGCTGAGCTGTCAGAACGTGATATGCAGGTTATCTTGGGCCAAGCGCGGCAGAAAGATGACCGCGTCGAACAGATCGCGCAAGAGGTCAACTCTCCGGCAAAGAAGCTGGCGTCCTGCGAGAGTCAGAAAATGTCCTCAGTGTTCCTCGTGCTGACCGCAATGGCACTGCTGATCGGAAACTTCATCCTTATCGGGCCGACCGTTGGCATCGAAAAGGCACTCAGCGGCTCGTTACTGGTGTTCGGCGTGGCTTGGTACATTTATCTTGGCTTCACCATGAAGCGCCTGCGCAGCTCGCTCGCTCACGCCGGCTGATACAGGTGTCGCCCCGGTCGGGCGACCGCACGAGCGCGCGCGACACACACCGCGCGCGCTCGATGTCATCCTCGCACATGCAGCAATCTGCTGTCGTCTCGACAGGCAATATTCAACCTTTTCCTGCGCGACTCGGGCCTTCATATCGATTGTCAGACCCGACTTCCTCTGATGTAATTCACTCAACCGGCAACGCAGACCGGGACAGGGAACATCGGGGAAATGCTCATGAGAAAGACAGCGACGTCCATCGCCGCTCTTGTCGCGGCGACGGTTTCATTGTGCGGGCCAGGCCTTGCGCAGACAGCGCCCTTCAAGCCGGTCACCAACGAGATTCTCGCCAATCCGGACCCGGCCGACTGGCTCCATCTGAACCGCACGCAAGACCAGCAGCGTTTCAGCCCGCTGGATCAGATCAACAAGACCAATGTCGCCAAATTGCAGATGGCGTGGGCGCGCGGCCTGCCGAACGGCACGCAGGAATCCGTGCCGATCGTCTATGACGGCGTCATGTACCTCTACGCGCCGGGTGCCTCGGTCCAGGCTGTCGACGCCACCAATGGCGACCTGATCTGGGAATATACACGCGACTATCCCAAGGACGTGAATGCGCAAGCAGCGCGCGAGAAGAGCCTCGGCATTTTCGAGGACATGATTTATTTCGCTGCGCCTGACGGCTTTCTCGTCGCCATAGACGCAAAATCCGGCAAGGAGCGCTGGGCGACCAAGGTCGATGATGGCGGCCAGACGGCGGGTGGCATTCTTGTCGCCGACGGCAAGATCATCACCAACCGCACCTGCATCGAGGGCACCCGTCCGCTCTGTTTCATTGCGGCGCATGACGCCAAGACCGGCAAGGAAGCC
>CAIWVR010000388.1 GCA_903916165.1 uncultured Hyphomicrobiales bacterium
CCATTTGATCTGGTCGCGCCCACCATCATCAAGCTGGAGACCTACGGCGACCGGCAGGTCGCTCTGGGCAAGAGGCGGATTAGCTTCGCCGGACGCTCGCTCCAAAAATTGCGCGGCGTGGCAATAGGTACGGCGGGCTACGCCCTCAATCGCAGTGCTTGCCGTCTGCTGCTGGACCAAAAGCCCTGCTATGCTTTGCCCCCTGACCTGTATCTATTCTCCCGGAGGTATGGCGCGTTCAGAAATGCGACAGTCTTCGTCATGAACCCTGCGCCCGTGATCCAGGCTGATCGGCTCGAAGAGAAAAAATCCTTGTTTGTCTCCTCCTATTCGCAGCGTGGAAAGCAGATGGGATCGCGCCCGCCAATGTCGCGATTGGTCAGACGCGAGATCAATCGTATTTTCGAGCAGTTCACCGCCATCGGTTCCGTTCGCACTGTTGTGCCGTGGTCCTGATGAAACCGCATAATGAGGCCCCCTCCACCCTTTGCGTCATCTGGCAGACGGCGCAAGGACAGCAAACTGACTTCGAACGCCAGTTCCTCTGCGACGTCGTCCTTGCAGCAACGCCCCATGAGGCGATCTTCGACGCAGCGTCCTGCCAGACACCCGCTGAAAACGCCGTTGTGGTCTATTCGAGCTTCGACGCCCATCCGCCGACCGCCCTCCTCGCCTATCTGGCGCGGTCGCCGGGCCACAGTCTCGTTCACACCGGCGACGAGCGCCTGCAACATGACTGGAGCCATTACCGTGCTGCGCGCGTCGTTTTTCGCTCTTATTACGATCCGCGCCAAAGACAGAACCACGTCTTCACCCTGCCGCTCGGCTTCCAGTCGGGCTTTCTCAACGAGGTCGGCCCGGTCGCTCTCGACGCCAAGGACATGATCTGGTGCTTTGCGGGCCAGCTGAAAAGCCACCGCAAGAAGATGGTCGCGGTGCTTTCGACGTTTTCACCGAACAAGGTGCATCTCACCTCGCAATGGAGCGATCCTGAAGCCATCGCCCCCACGGCCATGGCGGCACTCTATGCGCGAACAATCTTTGCGCCCTGCCCGTTTGGGTTCCGCAATCCAGATTCCTTTCGCGTGATGGAATCGCTCGAAGGCGGCTGCATTCCAGTCGTCCTGAGCTTTCTAGGTGAGGATTATTTCCGTTTTATCTACGGCACGCATCCCTTCATCGTCGCGCGCAGCTGGGCCAGTGCGGCGGCAGAGATGCGCGGCCTGCTCGCCGACCCCGAGCGTCTGCGGGAAAGGCAGGTCGCGGTGTCTAATTGGTATGCACGCTTCAAGAGCGATCTCGCACTGGACGTCCGCGATATTCTCCAGGGCGCAGTGCGAGAGGATCTGCGATCGTCGCAGTTCAGGTTCCAGCATGAGGGAATGAAGCCTGCGACGGTGCGCCGCTATTTTCTTTATTTTGGTCGCGGCCCAATCCGGCGCCTGTTTCGACGCTTCGCCTTGATTTTGAGCTGAATCTCCCCCAAATTGGGCGATAAGACCAACTTTACATGGCGCACCAAGGATTTGCTGCTCTACTACCCTGTTTTACAGGTGCTGGCACGGGCGGAATGCACAGAAAAAACAGCGATTCTGCCTGAAAAACTGAGGTTTCTCCACGTCAAGTCTTTTTTCCTGCAGCTGTGCAAAAGCCATAGCGTTATCGTCATATTGCTGCTACAAATATCAACGGTGCGCGCAGACCATGTGAGAACACGGCAGTCTCGAACTTGGATCGGGACTGTCGGCACCAGCCGGGGGCCCTGCTTGGCTGGTTTGTTGCGTTTGAGTTCAGAGGCGGATGCAGGACGAGTTGCCGAAACGGCGGAGACGAGCAGGTTAACATGAGCAAAGGTAAAGATTTCCGGCCCCGCAAGCGTGGCTTTGACGATGATGGCCCGATGGGATACGAGCCGCGTCCCAACCGTCCTGCCCGTCCGTTCGGCGCTCCCTCATTCGATGCACCCATGCCAAGCATGGGCGGAATGGGCGGTGGCGCCCCGAGCAGCGCGCCAGCCGGCAATCCGATCGACGCCACCGTGAAATGGTTCAAGGGCGACAAGGGCTTCGGCTTCGTCGAACTTGGCAATGGCACGGGTGATGCATTTCTCCATATCGGCGCACTTCAATCCGCCGGTTATGAAACCGTTCCCCCCGGTGCCAAGCTCAAGGTGCTTGTCGGCCAAGGCATGAAGGGCGCACAGGTCACACGTGTCCTCGAAGTCGATGCATCGACCGCTGCGGAACAGCCGCGCGCGCCGCGCGCCTTCGACAGCCCGCGTCCCGCGCGCCGCATGCCCGACCCCACCACAGCCACCGAGTTGATGGGAACTGTGAAATGGTTTGATGACACGAAGGGCTTCGGCTTTGTTGCGTCGAATGACGGCGGCAAGGATGTGTTCGTGCACATCTCGATCCTGCGTCCGTCCGGCATCGCGCATCTGCCCGAGGGCCAGGCGGTTTCGATGCGCGTCGTCGAAACACCGAAGGGCCGCGAGGCCGTTTCCATCGATCTGGCCTGAGCTTTCAGCCCGGATGAGATATGAGCCGGTCCCAAGGGGCCGGCTTTTCAAGGCGCTCGGCTTCGGGCGCCTTTTTTCGTTTGCCCCCCCGGACCGGATCAAGCATGAAACCTGCCCGTGACATCTCGCGCCTTCTTGAGATTATGTCTGCCCTGCGCACGCCTGTCAGTGGGTGCCCCTGGGATCTCGAACAATCCTTCGCCTCCATCGCTCCCTACACGATCGAGGAAGCCTATGAGGTTGTCGACGCGATCGAGCGCGGCGATTTTGCTGACTTGACCGACGAATTGGGGGACCTGCTCCTGCAAGTCGTCTTTCACGCGCGCATGGCGGAAGAGGCGGGCCTGTTCGGCTTTGGTGATGTGGTCGAAGCGATCACGTCCAAGATGATCCGGCGACACCCGCATGTCTTTGGCGAGGCGCGCGATCTGCCGCCCGCCGACGTGAAGGCACTCTGGGCGCGCATCAAGGAGGAGGAAAAGGCGGAACGCCGCGCCCGCCGCGCACCTGACGCACCGCCCGAGCCGAATGGACTCTTGTCAGGCATTCCGCACGCCCTCCCCGGCCTGACGCGGGCCGTCAAACTGCAGGCCAAGGCCTCCACCGTCGGCTTTGACTGGAACGATGCGCGGCTGGTGCTCGCAAAGATCAGGGAAGAGATCGCCGAATGCGAAGAGGCAATCGACGCGGGTGACGCCGCACATGTGCGCGAGGAGATGGGAGACCTCCTGTTCGCGATCGCCAACCTCGCGCGGCACGTCGAGATCGACCCGGAGGATTCCCTGCGCGCGACAAACGCCAAATTCGAGCGGCGCTTCGCTTACATCGAGCGCCAGCTGCAAGAGCGCGGGCATGCGCTGAAAGGCGCGAGCCTCGAGGATATGGATGCGTTGTGGAATGAGGCAAAGACTTTAGAGAAAAAGTAGCTCGTCATTGCGAGGAGCCGAAGGCGACGCGGCAATCCATCTTTGCGTGGTTGCCGCTAGATGGATTGCCGCGTCGCTGCGCTCCTCGCAATGACAAGGCTTCTAATCGTCCACCGGCGGCAGCAGCGTGCTTTCGCGCGCTTCCTCATCCCGTGCAGCATCCGGAAAACGCTGCACCAGCCGTTCGATCTTCTCCGGTGCAATGCGCACGATGATGTCGAGCGAACCGTCGTCACAGGCCGTGCGGCTCAGCACCTCGCCATTCTCGTAGATCCAATGCAATCCCTGCCCATCGGTCGGCGCAACCGTCACGTGAAAACGCGAGCGCCCGCGCGCCAGCTTGTCCTCAATACCTTCGAGCAGCCGGTTCGTACCCTGCCCCGTGAGCGCCGAGACAATGTAGGGCCGTTCGTCGGCGCGACGATGTTTGGCCGTGTCATTCAAGGACACCCGCGCATTTTCATCGAGCAGGTCGAGCTTGTTCCAGACCTCGATGATGCGCTCATGATCCTCCGGCTTGATACCGAGATCGGAGAGAATGGCCTCGACGTCCAAGGATTGCGCCTGCGTATCCTCATGCGAAATGTCGCGCACGTGCAGGATCACATCGGCCGAGATCACCTCTTCGAGCGTGGCGCGGAAGGCCGAGACCAGTGACGTCGGCAGATCCGAGATGAAGCCCACCGTATCGGACAGCATGATCCGCGCGCCATGCGGCAGTTTCACACCGCGCAAAGTCGGGTCGAGGGTTGCAAAGAGCATGTCCTCGGCCAGCACTTCGGCTTGCGTCAGCCTGTTGAAAAGAGTGGATTTTCCCGCGTTGGTATAGCCAACAAGGGCGACAACGGGATAGGGCACGGCCTGACGGCTCTTGCGGTGCAGGCCGCGTGTCTTCTTGACCGCCTCAAGATCACGCTCAATGCGCGACATGCGTTCCTGGATGAGCCGCCGGTCGGTTTCGATCTGTGTTTCGCCAGGGCCACCGAGAAAGCCAAAGCCGCCGCGCTGACGCTCAAGATGCGTCCACGAGCGCACGAGCCGCGACTTCTGGTAATTCAGATGCGCGAGCTCGACTTGCAGTGCGCCCTCGCGCGTGCGGGCGCGACGCCCGAAAATTTCGAGAATGAGGCCCGTGCGGTCGATGACCTTGGTGCCAAATTCCTTTTCAAGGTTGCGCTGCTGTACCGGCGACAGCGCGCAATCCAGCATGACCAGCGTGACCTCGTCAGTCTTCACG
>CAIWVR010000389.1 GCA_903916165.1 uncultured Hyphomicrobiales bacterium
CGCCTGCGTGGAAATCGTCAACACGGTTCCGACCGGCGAGACCTTCCACGTCTTCATCGATCCACAGCGCGACATGCCCGAGGAAGCTTTCCGCGTCCACGGGCTTTCATCGGCGTTTCTGACCGGCAAGCCGCTCTTCGATGAAATCGCCGACGCCTTTCTAAGCTTTATCGGCGATGCGCCGCTGGTTATTCACAATGCTGAATTCGACATGCGCTTTCTCAACGCGGAACTGCGGCGCAGCATGCGCGTGCCACTCTCGATGGATCGGGTCATCGATACGCTCGGGCTGGCGCGCCGCAAGCATCCAGGGTCGCCGAATTCTCTCGATGCACTTTGCGCGCGGTATCGCATCGACAATTCACGCCGGACGAAACACGGAGCCCTGCTCGACTCGGAATTGCTGGCGGAAGTTTATGTTGAGCTTCTCGGAGGACGTCAGGCAGCTCTGGTCCTGGCGAGCGAGATCCAGATCATCGCAACGACGGACAGCATGCCCATCGAGCTTCGTTCCGAACCGATTGCGCCATTGATCGAAAGCTCAGAAGAAAACGCCCACCGCGCCTTTATTGGCACGATGGGCGAAAAAGCCTTGTGGCTGAAGTACCTTCAGCAATAAGCCCTCAGGAAAGGGTCTTTTGTGCATCGGCTGCGCGCTGCCGATACAGGTTCGTGAAATCGATTGGATCGATGAGCAGGGGCGGAAAGCCGCCAGCCCGCACTGCATCAGCAACGATCTGCCGAGCGAACGGGAACATCAGCCGCGGGCATTCGATCATGAGGATCGGATGCATTTCGGCCTCAGGAATGTTTTGCAGGCGAAACACGCCGGCATAGGTCAGATCGAATTTGAAAAGCGTGGAGGATTCGTCCGCTGCCGATCCCTCGAGCAGCAGTTCGACCTCGAAATCCGTCTCCGCGAGCTGACGCAGGTTCACATTGACCTGAATGGTGATGTTCGGACCGCTTTCCTGCGGACCCAGCGAACGCGGCGCGTTTGGGTTCTCGAAGGAAAGATCCTTCGTATATTGGGCCAGGACATTCAGCTGGGGCATGCCCTCGGTGCTCGCGCCATTAATATCACTCATTGTCCAGACTCCTGCTGTGTGCGGCTTTCGGTCCGCCCGGTAGCATGCCGGGAAGCTGTTCACAAGAAGGCCGCGCTCCCCGCTCCTGCGCCGCCCGCCATTCGTCGGGATCGAGGTCCACAATGCCATCCTGCGTCCGCTGTCCGTTGCCGCCAGGAACGGACGGCAAAAGCTTGCCGATAAACGGTATCAGCAGCAGGAGGCCCACGAGATCGGAGACCAGCCCCGGCAAGAGAAGAAAAAGTCCCGAAAGAACGCGGACGAGGCCCAGCGCCGGGATCGCGGTCGGGCTGCCGGTCCCTTTATCCATGGCCTGTCTCAGGGCGGCGATACTGTCTTGCCCGGCCTTTCGCAACACCATCAGACCCAGTGCCGAGGTCGCGAAGCCGAGGCCAAGCGTCAGCAGCCAGCCCCAGAAATGGACGGCAACCGCCAATGCGACGAGTTCAGCGACCAGCCAGACCAGAATCCCCGCCTTGATTTTCTTCGAAATCTGCATCACGACCTCGTCAGCTTGGCCAGAACCACGCGTGGCGAAATGCAAAGCGGCTCCTATCTGTTATATAGGAGGCTACCAGCCGGGCGAAAGCTGCGGTGGCCGTTCAAGACCGGGCACGGATGAAAAACTGATGGATGTGACAACGATTGTTTTCGCGCTGCTGGCCCTTTTCGTGGTCTGGAAGCTGAGATCTGTGCTCGGTACGCGCACCGGAAATGAGCAACCACCGCTGGAGCCAGTCCGGCCCCGCGCGCGTGACGCGCAGGTCGATGACAATGCCCGCACGGTCATTCGTTTTCCCGGCGGCGCGCCTGAGGCCGTCAAGACGGGCGCCGATGAGCCCGACCGCCGCGGGACCTGGTTGCGTATTCCCGGCGTCACCGAGAAAGTCATCCCGGGTCTTGAGGGCATTGCGGCGGTTGACGCTGATTTTGATCCCAAGACCTTCATAGAGGGTGCCAAGACGGCGTATGAGATGATCATCATGTCGTTTGCTGCCGGAAACCGCGAGGCACTTCAGGATTTGCTGTCGAAGGATGTGTTCGAAAGCTTTGCTGCGGCCATTGCTGAGCGTCAGCAGCGGGGCGAGACCGTGGACACGACATTTGTGTCCATTGACCGCACCGCCATCGAAGACGCGCAATTGCGCGTGCCCATGGCCCAGGTTTCCCTGCGGTTCCAGTCCAAGCTGATCACCGCCACCCGGGATCGCTCCGGCGTGATCATCGACGGCAATGCCGACAAGGTGGTCGACATGATCGACGTGTGGACCTTCGCGCGCGACACCTCGTCACGCGATCCAAACTGGCTTCTCGTCGCGACGGAGGCTGGGGCGTGAGCGCTTCGTCAGAAAACACGATCTCTGGCAGATGACGTCAGGTCCAGACCTGCAGGCAGCCTTCGAATTAAGGCATAGCTCCTTCGACGATCTGCCGGACGTCTTTAAAGACGATCTCGCGGCGTTCTGGACTCCGTTCCTCCGATCATGCGCGGCCGTGGTCGCAACGGCACCTGAATTGCGCAAGGCGGTCGCGCCCGGGGCAGCGCAGCGGCTTGCTTGTGCCCGTGCCCTTTCGCTGGGTTATGAGACGACAGCCGCGAATATTGCGGCCTATCTGCGTGATCATTTCGACCCCTGTCTGATCTCTCCGCGCGACGGGGATCACCGTGCCTTTTTCACGGCCTATTATCGGCCTGAGGTCCGCGCTTCCCGGATCAGATCCTTTACTTTCCGGGAGCCTCTTTTCGCGCGGCCAGACGATCTCGTGACTCTCGAGCCGGGACAGGAAAGCGCCGCCCTGCGCGGTTTATCGTCGGCAAGGCGACAGTCCGACGGGACCCTGATTCCTTATTTGACGCGTGCCGAAATCGACGCTGGCGCCCTGGGTGAACGGGCACGGCCGCTCGCCTATGTGGCCGACGCCATCGAAGCCTTCTACATGTACACGACACGAAGATTGAATTTCTCGAATCAATTATTGAGGAGGCAGGCGGTGCACCGACAATCATATTTTACAATTTTCAATCGAGCCTCGCCCGACTGCAGCGCGCCC
>CAIWVR010000390.1 GCA_903916165.1 uncultured Hyphomicrobiales bacterium
GGATCGCCAACGGGATCGAGATCGACATCACCGCAGGGTTTGGGGTCAGCGCGCAGGACGTACCTGAGCCGCTGCGCATGGCGATGCGTCTGCTGGTCGCCCATTGGTACGAGCGTCGTGGCCAGGCTCTGCACGAGGAGCGCGTCGCAAGCCTGCCTGCGGGCGTTGCTGCGCTGGTGGCACCCTGGCGCGCCGCGAGGCTCGCATGAGCGCGCCGGTCATTGGCACCTTGCGGCGTCATTTCGCGGTCGAGGCGCCGGTCGCAGGCGCTGATGGCGTGCTGACGCATGAGCTGCGCTTTCTCGCCTGGGGCGCGATCGAGACACGGACGAGCAATGTCATCGTTCGATTGCGCGCGCGTGCGGGCCTCGAGCCCGGCTGGCGGCTGCGGCTTGGCGTGCGCCTGTTCCAGATCGAAGCCGTGCAGGGCGACGAGACTGCGTCCGGCTTCATCGCCTGCACCTGCCGGGAGCTTGCGCCATGACGTCTTTCCACGAAGTGCGCTTTCCCATCGACATTTCGAAGACCAGTCGCGGCGGTCCGCAGCGCCTGACCGATGTCGTCGTCACCGGCTCGGGGCGCGAACAGCGCAATGCGCGCTGGCTGCAGTCGCGCCGCCGCTATGATGCGGGCTATGGCGTGAGGTCGCCGGCCGCCATTGCTCTGGTGCTGGCGTTTTTCGAGGAGCGGCGCGGGCGCCTGTACGGCTTTCGCTGGCGCGACCGCGCCGATGACCGCAGCTGCGCGCCCGGTCTCATGCCTGCGGCAACAGATCAGGTCCTGGCGACCGGCGACGGCGCGACCAAGACGTTCCAGCTCGCAAAAACCTATGGCAGCGCCTTCGCGCCCTACCGTCGCGACATTTGCAAGCCGGTCGCCGACAGCGTGCGGGTCGCTGTGAGTGGCGCAATCAAGACAGCGGGCACCGATTTTGTCGTCGATCCGACGACCGGGCTGCTGCGCTTCCAGATTGCGCCGGCGGTTGGTGCCGCCGTCAGCGCGGGCTTCCTGTTTGACACGCCGGTGCGCTTCGACACCGACACGCTGGAGATCGACTTTTCCGGCCTCGAGGCAGGACTCATTCCCAAAATTCCGCTGGTGGAAATTCAACCCTGCTGAGGCGACATGCGCGCGATTTCTGAGGCCACACAGGCGCGTCTCGATGACGAGGCGGCGACCTTCTGCCATTGCTGGAAACTCGTGCGCCGCGACGGTGTCGCGCAGGGTTTCACCAATCATGACGTCGATCTGGCCTTCGACGGCGTCCGCTACGAGGCCGACGCCGGTCTGGACGCAGCCACGATGGATGCGCGGCTCGGGTTCGGGCCGGGCGCCATGACTGTTTCGGGTGCCCTGTCGGGTGCCTCCTTGACCGATCGTGATCTCGCCAATGGCGTCTACGATGGTGCCAGCGTCGAGATCTGGCTGGTGGACTGGCGCGAGCCCGCCCATCGCATCCTGCTCGATGCGGCGACGCTCGGCGAGGTCACACGCAGCGACTCTGGATTCCAGGCCGAGTTGCGCTCGCTGGCGCATCGTCTCGAAGAGGAACGCGGCCGACGCTTCCAGCGCGGCTGCAGCGCCGATCTGGGCGATGGCGCCTGCCGCGTCGATCTGGGCGCGCCCGCGTTTCGCCTGGTCACGCAGGTTGTCTCGGCGGCGTCCGCTTCGACCTGCGTCACGCCGTCGGGCGGCTTTGCCGAGGGCTGGTTCACCGGCGGCGTGCTCATCGCGCGCGGCGGCGTCAATGCGGGCGCGCGGCTGTCGATCAAGGCACATCGTCTGGCTGGCGGGCAAAATGTATTCGACTTCTGGACACCGGCGGCCGTGCCTTTCGCGCCCGGCGATCCCGTGGAGGCGATCGCTGGATGCGACAAGTCTTTCGCCACCTGCGGCTCGAAATTCGCCAATCGTATAAATTTTCGGGGCTTTCCGCACATTCCCGGCAATGACGCCCTGCTGCGCTATGCCAGCCGCACGGATGTCGGACTCGACGGCGGGAGCCTGTTTCTATGACGCGGCGCGACGAGATTGTTGCAGCCGCCCGGCTGTGGATCGGCACGCCCTATCGCCATCAGGCGTCGCTCATCGGCGTCGGCTGCGATTGCCTGGGCCTGGTGCGCGGCGTCTGGCGCATGACTGTCGGCGAGGAGCCCGAAGCGCCACCGCCCTATACCGCAGACTGGGCCGAGGCGAAGCTGGACGAAGCCTTGCTGCGCGCCGCCTTGCGCTGGTTCGTGCCTTTGCCTGACGGCGAGATGGCCGCAGGCGATCTCATCGTCTTCCGCTGGCGCGACGGATCGCCTGCCAAGCATCTGGGGATCGCGACATCCGCCACACGGATGATCCACGCGCATGACGGCGCCAGCGTTTGCGAAGTGCATGTCGGTGCCGGATGGCGACGGCGGATCGCGGGCGTCTTCGCCTTTCCCGGCACTTGAGTTTTCCTCACCTTCCCCGGAGCGATCATGGCGCTGCTGCTCATCAACACGGCCCTCGGTTCCATCGGCGGGCCTGTCGGAGGCCTTGCGAGCCAGCTCGCCATGCAGGCGTTCAACGGAACCCTGTTCGGGGAGACGCGCACGGTCGAGGGGCCGCGGCTCGCCAATCTCAACATGCTGGCCTCGACCGAGGGGGCGCCGGTGCCGCGTGTCTACGGGCGCGTGCGGATCGGCGGCCAGCTGATTTGGGCGACACGTTTCATCGAGACATCGACGACGGTCCGCACGGGCTCGAGCGGCGGCAAATCGGCGAGGAGCCTGGTGCGCGGCCTCGGCGGCGGCTCCTCCACCGACACCACGACCTATGCCTATGCGGCGAATTTCGCCGTCGGCCTGTGTGAGGGCGAGATCGCCTTCGTGCGCCGCATCTGGGCCGACGGCAAGGAAATCGACCGCACGACATTCACCCATCGCGTCCATCGCGGCGGCGCGGACCAGCCCTGCGATCCGCTCATCGTCGCCAAGGAAGGTGCCGAACATGCGCCGGCCTATCGCGGGCTTGCCTATATTGTCTTTGAGGCGTTTCCGCTCGCCGATTACGGCAACCGAATCCCGCAGCTGACCTTTGAAGTCATCAAGCCGGTGCACGGCCTGTGCGACATGGTGCGCGCGGTCGATCTGATTCCGGGGGCTTCGGAATATGCCTATTCGGTGCCAACCCTCGTCCAGAGCAGCAAGGGCGTGTCGGTGTCGGAAAACCGGCACCAGCTGGCGGGCGCGAGCGACTGGACACTCTCGCTCGACGCCTTGCAGGCTTTGTGCCCCAATCTGACGCGCGTCGCGCTGGTGGTGTCCTGGTTCGGCGACGACATGCGCGCGGGCGCCTGCCGCATCGCGCCGCGTGTCGAGACGCGGATCAAGCCGATCAGCGGACAGGCCTGGACCTGCGCTGGCTGGACGCGCGACAGCGCGCAGCTTGTGTCGCAGATCGATGGCAAGCCGGCGTTGGGCGGCACGCCCGCCGACGCCAGCC
>CAIWVR010000391.1 GCA_903916165.1 uncultured Hyphomicrobiales bacterium
CACCGGTCCTCGTCACGATGATGCTGATCGCGCGTCGGCGCGACATCATGGGCGCCTTCACCATCGGTCGCACCCTCACCGTCCTCGGCTGGGCGGCAAGTGTGCTGATGGCCATGACCATCGTCGCCATGGTGGTGCTGTGAACGTTTTTCCCGGCCCCAAGGTCCATGGAGGCTTCACACATCCACGGGCATCGACATCGGCAGGCCGTGTCGCGCAAACTGGTGACCACCCCATTCCAGTCGCGCTTTCTTGATCGGCTGCGCGAGGGAACCAAGACGAATGCCGCGCTTCCTGCTTCCGTCGCGCTGGGCTAGGCTTGCGGCCATTCAACAGGGAGGTCGCCCATGATCATATCACGCGCATTCACAGGTCTGGTCCTGCTCGGACTGGCCGCAACGCCAGCTTTCGCCCAGCAGGCGAAAAACATTCGCGGCACGATCGACGCCTTCGACGGCTCGGTCCTGAAGGTCACGACCTATGAGGGCGCGAAGGTTGCCATCTCCATGCCCGCCGATGTGCGGGTATCGACCAGCAAGCCCTTCAGCCTGTCGGATGTGACCACCGGCATGAAACTCGGTGTCACCACGGTGACGCGCCCGACTGACGGCGCGCAAATCGCTCTGGAAATCCACCCGATCTCCGCGACCGCGCGCGACGGCCTCTCGCCGCACGATCTGAAGCCCGGCTCGACCATGAACAATGGCTATGTCGAGGCGACAGTCGGCGCGACCGGCGGCACCGAGATCACGCTCGATTACAAGTCCGGCAAGGTGAAGGTGCTCATCGTTCCCGAAACGGCAATGGCCCAGGCAGCACCCGGCGCTCTGGCCGATCTGAAGGCAGGCGAAGCCGTCTTCGTCGCCGTGACGCAGGACGGCGAGAAAATGACGGCCACTCGTGCACAGGTCAGCAAGGATGGCGTCAAGCCTCCGATGTAACCACGGCAGGTGATCGCCAGGTGCGAGCTTCGCTTCTGGACAGGTCACAGGACCTGCAGCAGCCGCAAGGGGGCCTTCAGGCATCCTTGCGGGGCTGTGGAGTGCCGGTCATCTATTCCTGTTTGATGCCCACCGCCCGAACGATGGCGACGTTGAGCTCGATTTCCCGGCGGATGTATTCGTCGAAGTCGTGAGCGCCCATGGGCATGGGATCGGCACCGAGCGCCGCATATTTCTCGCGCACGGCCGGCGTCAGCAAGGCCGTGCTCAATTCCCGCGCCAGTCGGTCGACGATCGGCCGCGGCGTCCGCGCCGGTGCGAAAGTGCCGACCCAGAATTCATAGCCCGAATTGGGAAAGCCTGCCTCGACGGTCGTGGGCACATCCGGCAGCACGGAGGAGCGGCGCGCGCTGGTCACCGCGAGCGGCTTCAACATTCCCTCCCGAATGAGTGACAGCGCAGGCGGCACGGGCGAGAAATAGAAGTCGACGCGGCCGGCGACGACCTCGTTGATGGCCTCGGGCGCACCGGCAAAGGGCACATGCACCCCCTCAAACCCCGCCGCCATGCGCACACGCTCGGCCGCCAGATGGGTGGAATTGCCGATGCCGCCCGACCCGTAATTGATCGAACCGGGCTTTGCTTTCGCCTGGGCGACGAAGGCGGCAAGCGATGTCCAGCCGCGCGCGGGCGGTGTCACCATCACGGTGGGGATGCTGGCAAGCGGGGCCAGCGCCACAAAGTCGCGCATCACGTCGAAATTGAGCGTGGTGAACATGGCCGAAAACAGCGTGTGCGTCGAAGAATTGACCAGCAGCGTGTAGCCGTCGGGCTCCGCGCGCGCCGCCGCCGTGGTGCCGATCCGCTGACCCGCTCCGGCACGGTTCTCGATGACGATCGCCTGCCCGATCTGCTTGCTGACCTGCTCGAAGGCAATCCGCGCCAGCACGTCGGTCGCGCTGCCGGGTGACAGGGTGACGATCACCTTGATCGGTTGGCGGGCGGGCCATTCCTGCGCCTGCGCGGAATGGCTGGCAAGCAGGGTCAGCAGGCCAAGGCTGGCGATCAGTCGCTTCATGATGGTGTCCCCCGTGCGCAGGCTGCGCTTGGGGCACAGCCTAGTTTCAGCCGGGGAGTCCCGCAAGCGGTGTCAGTCCTTCAGCTTGTAGCCTGTCGCAAACATCCAGCGGATCACCAGCATGCAGAGGGTGAGAAAGACCATGGCCATCACGAGGCTCGTCACCACGGGCACATCCGCCTGTCCGTAAAAACTCCAGCGAAAGCCGCTGACGAGATAGACGACGGGGTTGAACAGGGTGATCGTCTGCCAGACCGGCGGCAGCATGTGGATCGAATAGAAACTGCCGCCCAGAAAGGTCAGCGGCGTGATCACGAGCAGCGGCACGACCTGCAGCTTCTCGAACCCGTCGGCCCAGATGCCGATGATGAAGCCCAGCAGGCTGAAGGTCACCGCCGTCAGCACGAGGAACAGCACCATCCAGACGGGATGCTCGACATGCAGCGGCACGAACAGGCCGGCGGTGGCGAGGATGATGAGGCCGAGGATGATCGATTTCGACGCCGCAGCGCCGACATAGGCGAGGACGATCTCGTAGAAGGAGATCGGTGCCGACAGCAATTCGTAGATCGTGCCTGTGAATTTCGGAAAATAGATGCCGAAGGACGCGTTCGATACGCTCTGCGTCAGCAGCGACAGCATGATCAGGCCCGGCACGATGAAAGCACCATAGCTGATGCCATCGACCTCGCTGATGCGCGAGCCGATCGCCGAACCGAAGACTACGAAATAGAGCGCCGTCGAGATCACCGGCGAGACAATGCTCTGCAGCAGGGTGCGCCAGGTGCGCGCCATTTCGAACAGGTAGATGGCGCGGATCCCGTGCAGGTTCATGCGGCATCTTTCAGGAGGCTGATGAAAATATCCTCCAGCGAGGACTGGCGCGTCTCGAGATCGCGGAAGCGCACGCCGGTGTCGGCAAGCGCACGCAGCAGCGTGGCAAGGCCGGTATGTTCGCTCTGGCGATCATAGACATAGACGAGGTCAGACCCGTCGTTTTCAAGGCGCAACGCAAAAGTCTCCAGCCCGGGCGGAATGTCGGCGAGCGGCTTGTCCAGATGCAGGAGAAGCTCCTTCTTGCCGAGCTTGCGCATCAGCTCGGCCTTTTCCTGCACGAGGATCAACTCGCCCCTGGAAATCACACCGACGCGGTCGGCCATTTCCTCGGCCTCCTCGATGTAATGCGTGGTCAGGATCACGGTGACGCCGGTCTCGCGCATGGCGCGCACCATGGCCCACATGTCGCGACGCAGCTCGACATCGACGCCCGCCGTCGGCTCGTCGAGGAACAGCACTGAAGGCTCGTGCGACAGCGCCTTGGCGATCATCACGCGCCGCTTCATGCCGCCCGACAGCGTCATGATCCTGGCGTTGCGCTTGTCCCAAAGAGAGAGGTCGCGCAGGATTTTCTCGATCAGCGCCGGGTTTTTGGGTTTGCCGAACAGGCCGCGGCTGAAGCTGACGGTGGCAAGCACGGTCTCGAACGCATCCGTCGTCAGCTCCTGCGGCACGAGGCCGATCAGCGACCGGGCGCGACGATAATCCCTCTGGATGTCATGGCCATCGACACTGACGCGCCCTGATGTCGGCGTGACAATGCCGCAGACGATCGAGATCAGCGTCGTCTTGCCCGCGCCATTGGCCCCGAGGAGCGCGAAGATCTCGCCCTTCCGAATGTTCAGATCGATGCCGGTCAGTGCCTTCAGGCCGGATTGATAGGTCTTGGACAGCTTCTCGATGGCTATGATGGGCTGCATGCGGGAGTGATGTCCTGACGGATGAAGAGCGAAAACGGAGCCATGCGACGCAGTCGCAACGGCGCGCGATACTGGTCGGCACGCGCCGTCACGTCAATGTGGCCGCCCGATTTTACCACCCCCGAGGCTCACTTCGGCATCTGGATGAAGTCCGCCACCGCGTTGACGATTTCCTTCGGACTGTTGTTCATCTCGGTGATCAGCTGGGCCATCTCCGCGCCGGTGAAGGGGTCGACGTCGAACCCCATGCGCTCGGCCTCCTTCAGGAAGGCCGGATCCTTCATCGTCGCATCGAATGCCGCGCGCATGGCGTCGGCGCGCTGGGGTGGAACGTCGGGCGCCATCACGAAGGGATAGGCCATGCTGAACTTGCGGGCGTAGAAGGTCAGCATGTCCTTGTCCTGCTGGCGGCTGATGAGTTCGATGGCGGTCGGCACGTCGGGCAATTGCCG
>CAIWVR010000392.1 GCA_903916165.1 uncultured Hyphomicrobiales bacterium
CGCCGTGGTGACGGTGGCCGATGCAAAATTTCTGGCCGCGCGGCTCAAGGATGCGCCGGAGGCCAAGAACCAGATCGCCTTCGCCGATGTTGTCATCATCAACAAGGCCGATCTCGTCACCGAGGCCGAGCTGCAGGAGGTCGAGGCGCGCATCCGCGGCATCAATCCCTATGCCACCCTGCATCGCGCGGTGAAGTGCAACGTGCCGCTCGAGGCGGTGCTCGGCCGCAATGCCTTCGACCTCGACCGCATCCTGGAAATCGAGCCGGCCTTCCTGAAGGCCGGGGCGCACGACCACGATCACGACCACGATCACGATCATCATGGCCACGACCATCATGACCATCACGGGCACGATCAGCATGTCCATGGTGCCGATTGCGCGCCCGATTGCGGCCATGACCATGGCCACGCTGACGGCGATCATCTGAAGACGATCCACGACGCGGAAATCCAGTCGCTGTCGATCCGCCACCCTGGCGATGTGAACCCCGAGCTGTTCATGCCATGGATCAATAAAATCGTGCAGGACATGGGTCCCGACATCCTGCGCTCGAAGGGCATCCTGTCGTTCCCGGGCGAGCCGAAGCGCTTCGTCTTCCAGGGCGTCCACATGATCCTCGATGGCGACCTGCAGCGCGAATGGCGTGACGGCGAGACGCGCGAGTCGAAGCTTGTCTTCATCGGCCGCAAGCTGAAGCAGGACGAGCTGCGCCGCGGCTTTGCCGCCTGCGTCATCAAGTGAGCCTGCCCATTCTCGTCGGGGCCGTGCTGCGCATCGACCTGCGTGGCTTTTCCGGTGACCTGCCCACGACGCTCGGCGCACCAATGAGCGAGGAGCCGACGCGCGACGGCACCCGCATCCTGTTTTACGATCTGGCGCGGCAGGTCGGCGACGGTATCCTCGATGAGGCCGGCGCGCGGCTCGCCGTGTTCCTCGACCGGCATTTTGGTGACGAACAGCCATTCGAAGGCGCTTTTGCCAAACAGATGAAGCTGGAACTCGGCCTGATGGTGGGCGCCGACTCCGACAGCTGGTCCTGCGATTTGCCGACGCATCTGCTCGACGCATTGGCGGCGATGGAGGCGGGTATAGGCTTGACCTTCTACCCGCTTCAGTCCGATGCGGACGCCATCGACGACGAGATTTGATCGGAAGAACACATGTCCACGACCACCTCGATGAGCCAACATGTCACCGCGCTTTCGGCCGATGCCGAGATCGTCGCGGGCGGTTTCGTGGGCGAGCTTCCAACCTTCGGGCTCGCCACCGGCGAGATCGCGATTTTCGAGGGTGAGACGCCGCGCAAGGTCGTCGCGCATCCCGACGGCGCGATCCTGCTCGGCCAGAGCGATCCTGCGCGGCTGGTGACGGGCGGCGATGACGGGCGCCTTGTCGCCACCTATCCGGACGGGCGCACCGAGCAACTGGCCGATGAAAAGGGCCGCTGGATCGACGCGCTGGCGCTGCGCGAGGGCGCGGTCGCCTGGGCGGCTGGCAAGCAGGTGCGGAGCCGCGACGCCAAGGGCGAGATCAAGACTTATGTGGCACCCTCCAGCGTGCGCGGCCTGTGCTTCATGCCCAAGGGCTATCGCCTCGCCCTGTCGCATTACAACGGCGTGTCGCTTTGGTTTCCCAATATGGCGGCCGAGCCGGAGACCCTCAAATGGGCGGGGTCGCATCTCGACGTGACCGTGTCGGTCGATGGCAAGTTCATCGTCAGCGCAATGCAGGAAAGCGCGCTGCATGGCTGGCGTGTGCAGGACCACAAGGACATGCGCATGACGGGCTATCCGTCAAAGACGCGGTCCTTCTCGTGGTCGGCGAACGGCGACTGGCTGGCGACATCCGGCGCGGAAGCCTGCATCGTCTGGCCATTCCAGGGCAAGGACGGCCCGATGGGCAAGGGTCCGCGCGAATGCGGCGTGCGCCCCGCGAAAGTCACGCGCGTGGCCTTCCATCCCAAAAGCCTCGTCGTGGCGATCGGCTATGAGGATGGCTGGGTGATGATCTGCCGCATCACCGATGCGGCGGAAATTCTTGTGCGGTCGACGACCGAGAGCGACACGAAGGACCGCGCGATTTCGGTGCTGGCGTGGAGCGCCGATGGCGGGCGGCTGCTTTATGGTGCCGAAGATGGCGCCGCTGGTGTGCTGGATGTGCCGGGTGCGTAGCAAATGCATCGTCATTGCGAGGAGCGAAGCGACGCGGCAATCCATCTTCGGGTGCCAAAAGATGGATTGCCACGTCGCCTTCGGCTC
>CAIWVR010000393.1 GCA_903916165.1 uncultured Hyphomicrobiales bacterium
GGGCTGACAGGGAGAACGAGACATGCATGCGGACCGCCCCGAGGGGAAAGTTGACGAGAAGGTTGGCTTCGGCAGTGACGTGGCAGCCCAGATGCTGCGCCGTTTCGGCTTTCGCTATGTGAGCCTCAATCCCGGCGCGAGCTATCGCGGCCTGCATGATTCGATGGTCAACCATCTCGGCAATGTCGATCCCTCCATGCTGCTGTGCCTGCATGAAGACCATGCGGTCGGCATTGCCCACGGCTACGCCAAGGCAACCGGCGAGCCGATGGCCTGCGTGCTCCATTCCAACGTCGGCCTGATGCACGGCGCAATGGCCCTCTACAATGCGTTTTGCGACCGTGCGCCGATGTTCGTGCTGGGCGCGACCGGCCCCGTCGACGCCTCGCAGCGCCGCCCGTGGATCGACTGGATCCACACCTCCGCCGACCAGGCGAGCATCGTTCGCGATTTTATCAAATGGGACAACCAGCCCTCCTCCGCCGATTCGCTGGTCGAGGCCATGGCGCGCGCCAACATCATGACGCGCAGCGAGCCGAAGGCCCCCGTCTACATCTGCCTCGACGCGGGCCTGCAGGAATCGTCCCTGGACAAGACCCCTGAATGGCCCGACCTCGAGCGCATGAAGGCACCCGCGCCCGCCCGCGCCGCCAAGGCCGATCTCGATGCGGCAGTTGCACTCTTGAAGGACGCCAAGCGTCCGGTCGTGCTGCTCGGCCGCACCGACTGGACCGACGCCGGCTGGGCCGCGCGCATCGCGCTGGTCGAGCGTCTCGGCGCCGTGGTCTTTACCGATCTGAAGAACCGCTCCAGCTTCCCCACCGATCATCCCGCCCATGTCGCCGCGCCCTTCAACCAGGTCGGTCGCGCGCCCAAGCGCATCGTCGAGATTCTCGAAAAGGCCGACGTCATTCTGGCGCTGGAATGGACCGATCTTGCCAGCGCATTGCGCATCAAGAAGGACGGCCAGCTCGAGGCCAAGGTCATCTCGACCAGCATGGATCAATATCTCCACAACGGCGCCCATGCGAATTACCAGGCACTGCCCTTCGCTGACATCAATATGGCGGCCAATTCCGACTCCGTGATCGCCGATCTCAATGACGCTCTGGGTGCCGGCAAAAAGGATTGCTGGGCGAAGGCCGAGCGCAAGGCGGTCCAGGTCGATCCCTCGCGCGTCACAATGGACCAGCTCGCAGTCAGCCTGCGCGCGGCCTTTGAAGATCCCGACAAGGTGTCCCTCGCCGCGATCTGCCGCGGATGGACGGCCGATCTCTGGCCCTTCCGCCATCCGCGCGCCTATCTCGGCAAGGACGGCGGCGGCGGCATCGGCTCGGGGCCGGCGCTGTCGGTCGGTGCGGCGCTCGCCAACCACACGGAAGGCCTGCACACGGTCGCCATTCTCGGCGACGGCGATTTCGCCATGGGCGGCCACGCCATCTGGACGGCTGCGCGCCACCGCATTCCGCTGCTCGTGCTGCTCAACAACAACCGCTCCTACTTCAATGACGAACTCCACCAGGAGACGATGGCGGTGCGCCGCGAGCGGCCGCCGCAGAATCGCTGGATCGGGCAGGTCATGCGCGACCCCGATCTCGACTTCGCTAAATTCGTCGAGGCGCAGGGCGCAGTCGGCATCGGCCCGGTGAAGACCCCGGCGGATCTCGATGCGGCGATCAAGCGCGGCGTCGAAATCCTGAAGAACGGCGGCGTCTGCCTGATTGACGTGCATATTGAGCCGGGCGAAGAGCGCGGCGCGGCCTCGACGGGCCATCGCGCCACGTAAGGTTCAAGAGGGGCGCTGAAAAGCGCCCCTTTGTTTATCGCCCGTCACCTTCGCCTCGTCATTGCGAGCGAAGCGAAGCAATCCAGAGGGTCGCACATGCGATGGCGGCTCATCTGCGTTGTCGCCAACATCTGCGCTCCGCTAGGGCCATTCGGGCCTGGATTGCTTCGCTGCGCTCGCAATGACGGCTCCAGTCAAGGGAAGCGCCGCTGTGCAACGTCTCACCATCAGCCTCGACGATTCGATCGCGGCCGCGATCGACGCCTTCATGGAACGCCAGGGCTATTCCAACCGCTCGGAGGCGGTTCGCGATCTCGTGCGCGATGCGCTGGTGCGCTCGGAAGATGCCGGCGCGTCCACGCATCGCTGCGTTGCCGCGGTGTCCTATGTCTATGATTACGATGGACGCGACCTTGCCATGCGGCTCGACAAGGCGCAGCACGAGAACCATGACCTGACGATCTCCTCCATGCGCACGCGGCTCGATCATCGCCATTGCATGGAAGTGACATTGCTGCGTGGCCATACTGACGCCGTGCGCAAGCTTGCGGCCCAGACAATGGCCGAGCGCGGCGTGCATTTCGGACAGGTCAATATCGTGCCGATCCGGGATGGCGGCGAGGAACACCGACACGACGATGACGGCCACGAGCACGTTCATGCGACGCCTGCGCTTTAAGCGCTTATGCGGCTTTACAGGGTCGCCTGTGCCGATGCACAATCAATATGGCAGAAGCGGGCGCCAAATGACCCGCGATCAGGGAGGGCTTCCATGCCGCACGACATTCTCACGCTCGAAAACGTCAAGATCGAGCGCGATGGCGGAACAACATTCATCATCCTGAACCGCCCCGAGAAGCGCAACGCAATGTCGCCGCAGCTGCACATGGACATGTGCGACGCGCTCGACTGGGCCGAAATGGATGACGAGACCAAGGTCGTCGTCATCACTGGTGCCGGCGGCAATTTCTGCGCGGGGCAGGACCTGAAGCTTTATTTCCGTGGCACTGAGGGCGACCCCAAGGCGCGTGTGCGCGCCCGTCGCGCCGCGCACACCTGGCGCTGGGACCGTCTGTCGTCCTTCCCGAAAGCCACCATCGCCATGGTGCACGGCTATTGCTTCGGCGGTGGCTTCACCCCGGTGATCGCCTGCGATTTCGCCTTTGCCGCCGATGACGCCACTTTCGGTCTCTCGGAAGTGAACTGGGGCATCATCCCAGGCGGTCTCGTCGCCTGGGCTGTAACCGAGGTCATGGGCTATCGCGATGCCATCTATTATTCGGTGACGGGCGACAAGTTCAGCGGCAAGGAAGCCGCGAGCATGAAATTCGTCAACAGGTCCGTGCCGGTGGAAAACCTGCGCGCCGAAGTGCTTGAATTTGCGCGCAAGCTCGAAGCCAAGAGCCCGGCGGCCGTGAAATATACCAAGGAAGCCGTGCGTTCTGTTCGTCGCATGACGAAGGAACAGGCGATGGATTACCTGAACGCCAAGAGCGACGCGCTGAAGCATGTCGATCCGGAAGGCGGCCGCGCCAAGGCGATGAAAATGTTCCTCGACGACAAGGTCTTCAAGCCTGGTCTCGGCGAGTTCAAGCGCTGACAGTCGCGTTCGGCCGGGCCTCGCGCCCGGCCGGTCCTTTCATCATCAGTCGCGAAGGAGCCCGCACATGGAGTCTCTTTGCTTTCCTCGTCATGCTTGGCTTGCCGCCGCCGCGATCCTCGCCGCGCTCGCGGGGGCGCCCGCGTGCGCCGCCGATCAGGCGATGATCGACGCGGCGAAAAAGGAAGGCCAGGTTGTCTGGTACACGACGCAGATCATTGACCAGTTCGCGCGGCCCGCTGCAGCGGCCTTCGAGAAGCGCTACGGGATCAAGGTTTCCTACGTACGCGCCAATTCCAATGAGGTCGCGCTGCGCGTGCTGAACGAGGCGAAGGCCGGCAAGATGCAGGCCGATGTCTTCGATGGCACCGGTGCCACCGCCTCGCTGAAGAAGGAAGGCATTGTCGCGAAATTCATTCCCGAGAACGCCAAGCGCTTTCCGAAGGAATATATCGATTCCGAGGGCTATTGGGTTGCGACCAATCTCTA
>CAIWVR010000394.1 GCA_903916165.1 uncultured Hyphomicrobiales bacterium
AAGGCTGCGCGCGTTCAAGATTTGTTCCGGCGTCACTTTGCAGCTGGAGCCTCACTTAAAATATCCTTGGCGCGGCCTTGTGCATGTCGCGCCACACATTCTTTTGGCCTGCGACGGCGATGTTCGTGTGCGCGGGCTCTTATCTTTCGCCGCCACAGATGGATGGCGTCGCTTCGCTCGCAATGGCGAACTGGGGTTTCGTCACCCGCCGCAGCGTCAAATTGAGCCGGCCGCCCTGCGGCAGCAGAGTCGAGGTGGCACCCATGATGCGGTCGACCCCGTGGAAGGCGAGGCGCGCCGGGCCTGACAGCATCATCGCGTCGCCCGAGTGCAGTTTGAAGCTCTTGGTAGGTGCCTTGCGCTCCGTTCCGCCGATGCGAAACAGGCAGGTGTCGCCCAGCGACAGCGAGACCACCGGGGCGTCCATCTCCTGCTCGTCGCGATCCTGATGCAGGCCCATGCGGGCCGATGCCTCATAGAAATTCACCAGACAGGCTTCGGGATGCGGCTTGTAGGGCGACAGCTCCTCCCAGGCGCGCAGCGCCAGCGCCGGGATTGTGGGCCAGGGCAGGCCGGTGTCGGGATGGGTCGGCTGGTAGCGATAGCCGCGCGCGCGGTCGGAGACCCAGCCCAGCGCGCCGCAATTGGTCATGCGGACAGAAAATTCTTTCCCCGTGCGCGGCATGCGCGGCGTGAACAGCGGTGCGGCTTTCACGGCCTCGCGCAGGTCGGCGACAAGCGCGTCCTGTTCCTCGCGCGACAGATAACCGGGTGCGTAAATGAGGCCGGGGACGATCTCGTGCATGGGGCTCCACTCGCGTGTCGCCTTCTCCCGCTCTGGCGGGAGAAGGTGTCATGCGGAGCATGACGGATGAGGGCGTTTCAACCATCAGACGTTTCGACAGGCGGCCGGCGCCCTCACCCGTCTGGCGTCGCCAGCCACCCTCTCCCGCGTCGCGGGAGAGGGGTGCGGCGCACCCGACGCCATCACGCGTGGTGCAGGACCATTATCGACGCCACGGTCGAATCCGCATTGAGCTGGTAGACCACCGGCACGCCGGTCTCCAGCTCCATTTTCATGATGCTCACCTTGTCGGCCATCTCGAGCACCATCAAAAGCGCGCGCAGCGAATTGCCATGCGCCACGACGATTGTGCGCTCGCCGCGCAGCACGCAGGGCAGGATGTTCTGGCAATAGTATGGAAGCACGCGGGCCAGCGTGTCCTTCAGGCTCTCGCCGCCGGGCGGGGGCGTGTCATAGGAGCGCCGCCAGATCATCACCTGCTCCTCGCCCCATTTCACGGCCGCCTCGGCCTTGTTGAGGCCCGACAGGTCGCCATAGTCACGTTCGTTGAGCTGGATGTCCTGCACGATCGGCAGCGAGGACTGGCCAAGTTCCGCCAGCACGAGATCGCAGGTGTCCTGCGCGCGCTTGAGGCCCGAGGTGAAAGCCTTGTCGAAGCTGATGCCGAGCTTCTTGATGTCCTGGCCGGCCTTTTTGGCCTCCTCGATCCCGACAGGTGTCAGGTCCGGATTCTTCCAGCCGGTGAAAAGATTCTTCAGGTTCCACTCGCTCTGGCCGTGGCGCACGAGCACGAGAGTGCGGTCCATTTTCGCTCCTGTTGGTTGTGAATGTTGCGTCAGATGTCGGAGAGGCCGAGCACGTCGGCCATGCTGTAATGGCCGGGCTTGCGGCCATGCGCCCAGAGCGCTGCCTTGACGGCGCCGCGCGCGAAAATGCCGCGATCCTCGGCGCGGTGGGCGAGTTCGATGCGCTCGCCGGCACCTGCAAAGATGACCTGATGGTCGCCGACCACCGTGCCGCCGCGTAACGTGGCAAAGCCGATGTCGCCAGCCATGCGTGCGCCGGTGTGCCCGTCGCGCGCACGCACAGAGCGCGCGGCAAGGTCGATGGCGCTGCCGGCGGCGGCGGCCTCGCCCAGCAGCAAGGCTGTGCCCGACGGCGCATCGACCTTCATGCGGTGATGCATTTCGAGAATTTCAATGTCGAAGTCTTCGCCCAGCGTCTGCGCGACCTTCTTCACGAGGCCGGCGAGCAAATTGACCCCAAGGCTCATGTTGCCCGAGCGCACGATGGCGGCGTGGCGGGCGGCGGCGTCGATCTTCGCAATGTCGGTGGCCGACAGGCCGGTGGTGCCGATGACATGGACGATGCGCGCCTGCGCGGCAAAGCCGGCATAGGCGACGGTCGCGGCCGGCGAGGAAAAGTCGATCAGGCCATCTGCCTGCGCCATGGCGGCGAGCGGGTCGGCGGTGATGACGACGCCGAGCTTCCCGGCACCCGCAAGCAGGCCCGCGTCCTGTCCGATGGCGCTTGACCCCTCGCGCTCCAGGGCACCCGCCAGAATGGCTCCGGGGGCCTCATGGATCGCCTGGACGAGCATCCGTCCCATGCGCCCGGCAGCGCCGGCGACGACGAGCCGCATCTCGCTCATGAGGAACTCCTTTGAAACCGAAAGCCTGTGCGCGCTCTATAGCGCCCGCGCCGCGCGCTTGCAAAGGCGGGCTGTCGTTGCGGTCACGCTGGCGTCACAGTTTCCGGATAGGAAGAGTGCAAGTCATTGAGGTTACACCCCTGACCAAAATGACCAGCGCCGGGCCGGATGTACGCCCGGCGTTTTTCGTTGTCAGGCGGCCTTGTCGTCCTTGAGCGCCGCTTTCAGAATATCGTTGATCCGCTGCCGCCAGCCGGGGCCGGATGCTTCGAGCGCCTCAAGCACCTCGGCATCGAGCCGGAGCGACACGAGCTTCTTCGGTGCCTCGATGGTCGGGCGCCCGCGCGGGCGCTTGAAGACGGATTTTTCGAGGTCGGACATGGCTTCCCAGGGGAGCGCGTTTCTGACATCCTCTTCGGTCCACTCGGGATTTTCAGGGTCGTCCACTGGGCCTTTGGGATAGAAATCGTCAATTCTCTTTTTCGACATAACGAAACACCTCGTCATCATGGGCGCGGCGCAGGCTGATGGCGCGAAGGGCGTCGGCTCGGACCGTATAGATCAGACAGTACCAGCGGCCGTCGATGATACCGTAAGCCCGGGAGCGGGCCTCCGCATGTCGGTGGCTCGACGCAAAACCCCTCACGTCCATATCGCCCGCACGCGTGAGCGATATTCCATGTTTGGTGATGTTTTGCCGGTCCTTGTCGGGATCGAACTCAATCATTTACGTATCACAATAATTAAAAAATGTGTAATTGAAATTGCTTTAAAGCAGTGTATCAGGCCCCGGCGATCTCCGCGACAATCGCGGCTGCTGCCGCCTTCGGGTCGGCCGCCTGGGTCACCGGTCGCCCCACGACCAGATAATCCGAGCCTGCGCGGATCGCCTCCGCGGGCGTCATCACGCGCTTCTGGTCGGCGAGCGCCGCGCCGGCAGGACGGATGCCTGGCGTGACCAGCAGCATGTCGGGTCCGAGCAGGGCACGCATGGCCGCCACCTCTTCCGCCGACAGGATCAGCCCGTGCACGCCGGCCGCCTGCGCCTGCCTTGCGCGGCGGGCGACGAGGTCCTTCACGCCAGAGGCATAGCCCGCTTCCGCGAGATCGGCATCGTCATAGGAGGTCATGACCGTCACGGCGAGCAGCTTCATCGGCGAGGTGCCGAGCGCGCCTGCGGCGGCTTTCATCGTCTGCGGAAAGGCGTGGATGGTGAGGAAGGTCGCGCCGATCTGCGCGACCTGCTCTGTCGCGCGGGCGACGGTGTTGGGAATGTCATGCAGCTTCAGGTCGAGAAAGACCTGCTTGCCCTGGGCGACGAGATCCCTCGCCAGCGCCAGCCCGCCGCCATAGGTCAGCTCGAGGCCGATCTTGTAGAAGGTCACGGCATCGCCGAGCCGGGCGACCATGGCCTGGGCGGCGGCAGTGTCGGCAAGGTCGAGCGCGACGATCAGGCGGTCACGGGGCGAGGGCTGGGGCATGGTTCCATCCGAAAACAGCGAGGACGGCACCTGATGCACCGCCGCGCCGCCTCTGTCGAGTGTGACGGCGCCTAGCGGTCGCGCAGTTTCTTGGCGCGGGCCCGGCTGGCGTGCTCTTCGAGCAGGATAACCTTCTCCAGCGCGGTCTTTTCCTTGCGCAGGCGGATTTCGTTGCCGACCCTGTCGCGGGTTTCGCGAAAATCGAGTTTCATGCGATCGGCGCGCGCCTTCAGCTTCAGGATCACGCCTGCTCCGGCGCGCGTCTTGACCACGGTCTCAGTGCCCGAGCGGTAGATCCACACGCGTGCAGGCGGCAGGTTCAGCCAGACATGGGCGGACACTTCCGAGGTGAAGGCGACGACAGGATGACCGCCCTTGGGCTTTTTCGGCATGGGCGAGGCGAGCCCATAGGTGAATTGCACGAAACGGCCGTCGGGCGGCATCAGGGAAAAGGCGTCGGCCAGCAGGTCGAGGCGCTGGCTGTCGGGCATGTTGAGCAGCGGCAGGCTGGAGACGACGGTCGCAACGGGCTGGTCAATCTTGCCGGCCAGCGTCTCGCTCAGCCGAAAGGCGTCGCCCTGAATGACTTTCGAGCGGGGATAGCGTCGCTCCAGCAGCCTGCAGAAGGCCGCATCATATTCCACGAGCACGAGACGCTCGGGCGCAACGCCGCGCTGGATGAGCGCTTCCGTCACAGGTCCGGTGCCCGGACCGAGCTCCACGACGAGCCCTTCGCCCAGCGGATCAATATGACGGGCCATGGCGGCGGCGAGAAAGCGACCGGACGGCGACACGGCACCGGTGGCCATGGGATTGTCGAACCAGGCGCGAATGAAACGCGCCTCGTCGGCAAGCCCTGCCCTTGGGAGTCCACCATCGGTCGGGCTTTTCACCCTGCTACGCCCGTTGAGAGGGGCGCTTTTCTGGATTGGACGCAATGTTTCACCCCGGTAACGCGGTGGTAATCATCTGCCCACAACGCTCGCAACGTCAAGAAAGTGTCATGATCCTAGCTCACCCCTCGCGTGCAGGCTATTGGGCACCTGTCAAAAACTCCTTCATCTTGGCAAAAAAGCCCGATGATTCCGGATGTGTCGTGTTGGATGATTCAGTTTCGAACTCGGAGAGGAGTTCGCGCTGGCGCTTGGTGAGGTTTTGCGGCGTTTCGACATTGGCCTGGATATAGAGGTCGCCGAAATCGCGCGTGCGCAGCACTGGCATGCCCTTGCTCTTCAGCTTGAACTGCTTGCCCGACTGCGTGCCCTCGGGGATCTTCACCTTGGCTTCCGAGCCATTCACCGTATGAACGGTGAATTCTCCGCCAAGCGCCGCCTGCACCATCGAAATGGGCACGCGGCAGAACAGGTCGGCCCCGTCGCGCTGGAAGAAGGGATGGGCCTTCATCGACAGGAAAATATAAAGATCGCCCGCCGGACCGCCGCGCAGGCCGGATTCGCCCTCGCCTGCAAGGCGGATGCGGGTGCCGTCCTCGACCCCGGGTGGAATATTGACCGACAGCGAGCGCTCGCGCGTCACGCGGCCAGCGCCGCGACAGGCGTCGCAGGGATTATCGATCATCTCGCCACGACCCTGGCAGGTCGGGCAGGTGCGTTCGATGGCAAAAAAGCCCTGCTGCGCGCGCACGCGTCCGGCACCGCCGCAGGTGGTACAGGCTTTCGGCTTGGAGCCGGGCTTGGCACCCGCGCCCGTGCAGGCCTCGCAGGTCATCAGGCTCGGCACCTTGATGGTCGCGGTCTTGCCATTGAAGGCGTCTTCCAGCGTGATTTCCAGATTGTAGCGCAGGTCATTGCCGCGCTCGCGGCCATTGGCGCGCCCGCGCCGGCCGCCGCCGCCCATCATGTCGCCGAAGAGATCGTCGAAAATATCCGACATCGAGGAGCCAAAGCCATCGCCCATGCCGCCGCCGCCCGCGCCGCCGTTCTCGAAAGCCGCATGCCCAAAGCGATCATAGGCCGCGCGCTTCTGGCCATCGGAGAGGCACTGATAGGCCTCGTTGATCTCCTTGAAGCGAACCTCCGCCGTGTGGTCGCCGGGATTCTTGTCGGGATGGAACTGCATCGCGAGCTTGCGGAAGGCAGCCTTCATTTCGGCTTCGGTCGCCGTGCGGCTCACGCCAAGCGTTTCGTAGAAGTCAGCTTTGGCCATGGGTCTTCTTGTCGTTGTCGAGAATTGTGTTGAGGCGTTCGATCAGCACAGGCAAATCTATGCTCACCGTGTCCCAGATCACATCAAAGCGAAGGAGGAAGTAGCCATGCGCGATTCGATTGCGCATGCCGCGCATACTTTCCAAGTGCAATTCCGAGAGCGTCTCTCGGAATTCGGGATGCTCGGCAACAATCCGTGACGCAAGTTTTCCAACCAGGAAGAGGCTCATCGCGACAGCTTGTTTCGTTTTCTCATCGGCAAAAAAATCTTCCCGATCATAACCCTCCACGAAAGAGACCGCCCAAAAAGCGGACTGACGCATTTGGTCAAGCAAGACGTGGGGATCTTTGTTCGTCATAGGGGCGCGGCCTCCGCGACCACATTCGACCGGTACTGAACTGGCAACTCCTCTGCCGATAAAACCTGAACAGGGATGCCGAGCAATTGCTCAAGCTCAAATTCCAGACCGCCTAAAGTGAACAGGGTGGTTCCCGGGAAGATATCAACCAGCAGATCCAGATCGCTCTCGTCCGTGTCGTCGCCATGAAGCACGGAACCAAAGACGCGCGGGTTCGCGATTGTGGGGTAGCGTTGGAACGCCTCCCGCACCGCTTCGCGATTTTTCTCCAGCGCAATCGACGGCTTCACGTGTCGCTCAAGCCCCGCTTCCAGACATAAAAGAGGCGGGCGGGAAAAATCCCGCCCGCCGGCCTTTGAGTATCACGCAGACTTCTTCTTGTCGTCGCCGCCGACTTCCTTGAAGTCTGCGTCGATCACATCGTCCTTGGGCGCGTCCTGCGCGGCGGCGCCATCGCCACCCTCCGCGCCAGCCTGCGCCTTGTACATCGCCTCGCCGAGCTTCATCGACGCCTGCACGAGTTCGTTCGTCCTGGCCTTGATGTCCTCGACCTCCTCGCCCTCGAGCGCGGTCTTCAGCGCGGCGACCGCGGTCTCGATCGCGCCCTTGTCGGCGGAGGACACCTTGTCGCCATGCTCGGTGAGCGATTTCTCGGCCGAATGGATCATCGACTCGCCCTGGTTCCTGGCGTCGACGAGTTCGCGGCGGCGCTTGTCGTCAGCCGCGTTGATCTCGGCGTCCTTGACCATCTTCTCGATGTCGGCGTCCGATAGTCCACCAGACGCCTGGATGCGGATCTGCTGCTCTTTATTCGTCGCCTTGTCCTTGGCCGTCACATTGACGATGCCGTTGGCGTCGATGTCGAAGGTGACCTCGACCTGCGGCACGCCGCGCGGGGCGGAGGGAAGGCCGACGAGATCGAACTGCCCGAGCATCTTGTTGTCAGCGGCCATTTCGCGTTCGCCCTGGAAGACGCGGATGGTCACGGCGGTCTGGTTGTCTTCCGCCGTCGAGAAGACCTGGCTCTTCTTGGTCGGGATCGTCGTGTTGCGGTCGATAAGGCGCGTGAACACGCCGCCCAGCGTCTCGATGCCCAGCGACAGCGGGGTCACGTCGAGCAGCAGAACGTCCTTCACGTCGCCCTGCAGCACACCCGCCTGGACGGCGGCGCCAATGGCCACGACTTCATCCGGGTTGACGCCCTTGTGGGGCTCCTTGCCGAAGAAGTTCTTCACGATCTCCTGCACCTTGGGCATGCGCGTCATGCCGCCCACCAGCACCACTTCGTCGATCTGCGCGGCGGTGACGCCGGCATCCTTCATGGCCTTGCGGCACGGCTCGATCGTCTTCTGGATCAGGTCATCGACGATGGATTCGAACTTGGCGCGTGTCAGCTTCAGCGCGAGATGCTTGGGGCCGGACGCGTCCGCCGTGATATAGGGCAGGTTGATGTCGGTCTGCTGCGCGGACGACAGTTCGATCTTGGCCTTTTCGGCGGCTTCCTTCAGGCGCTGCAGGGCGAGCTTGTCCTTCTTGAGGTCGATGCCCTGCTCCTTTTTGAACTCGTCGGCGAAATATTCGACGAGGCGCATGTCGAAATCTTCACCGCCCAGGAAGGTGTCGCCATTGGTCGACTTCACCTCGAACACGCCATCGCCGATCTCGAGGATCGACACGTCGAACGTGCCACCGCCCAGGTCGTAGACGGCGATGGTGCCGGCACCCTTCTTGTCGAGGCCATAGGCCAGTGCGGCGGCGGTCGGCTCGTTGATGATGCGCAGCACTTCAAGACCGGCAATCTTGCCGGCATCCTTGGTCGCCTGGCGCTGGGCATCGTTGAAATAGGCGGGCACGGTGATCACGGCCTGCGTCACGGTCTGGCCAAGATAGGCCTCGGCCGTTTCCTTCATCTTCTGCAGCGTGAAGGCCGAGATCTGCGAGGGCGAATATTGCTTGTCGTCGGACGTGACCCAGGCGTCGCCATTGCCGCCCTTGGTGATGCGGTAGGGGACGAGCGACATGTCCTTCTTGGTCATCGGATCGTCGAAGGTGCGGCCGATGAGGCGCTTGATGGCAAAGAAGGTGCGCTCGGGGTTTGTCACCCCCTGGCGCTTGGCCGGCTGGCCAACGAGGCGTTCGCCATCGTCGGTGAATGCCACGATGGAGGGGGTGGTGCGGGCACCTTCCGCGTTCTCGATGACCTTCGGCGTGCTGCCGTCCATGACGGCGACGCAGGAATTGGTGGTGCCGAGATCGATGCCGATAACTTTAGCCATGATGCTCATCCTTCTTGTGGCGAGACCCACGGACCCCGAAGCGATCCGATGCTGGATGAATCTCAGGAGCCCTCACGTGGAGAGGTCCGTCGCCATCCGGGTTCCCGATGGTTGTTGATGTTGGGTTTGCGGTAGGGAACCGCAAGACTGATCCCGATATAGGAGCCGCCCCCCAGCGCTGCAAGAATGTGGCGGGGGTTTGAGGGGCGCCTTTTTTTGGAGGTGCGGGCCCGGCTGTGACTCAGTCATAGGTCGGGTGCCAACCCTCTCCCGCTGGCGGGAGAGGGCGAACCCGGGCGATAGCCCGAGCCGGGGTGAGGGGCTGCGATCTCACCGTTGAGCGCGCATCCCCTCATCAGTCAGCTCCGCTTACAGCTTCTCCCGAGGGAGGTGTTGGGAATGGCCTATTTCAAACTGCGTCACATATGCATCGTGAAACAGTCGAAGATGGATCGCCGGTAACTGCGAAGGTACTGCAAACGAGATTCTTAAACATTCCAGGTGTTGATTTTTTTTCAGCCAGGCGCATTGACAAAAGTAACCAGGATTGTTTAATGAATGTTCCTGGTCGATGGAGAACTTCAATGTACGGGAATACCATGGGGATGCCGAAAGCTCTGGTCTCGTCAGAAGCTGCAGATGAGATGACTTCGTTGGACTCAATGCTGAGCCTAGGCTCGGACGATGAGCCCATGAATGTCAATGGCGGAGACAAAA
>CAIWVR010000395.1 GCA_903916165.1 uncultured Hyphomicrobiales bacterium
ATTGACCCGCAGCCACGCGGGCGCAGATGCGGTCATCGTCAACACCTGCGGCTTTCTCGACAGCGCCAAGGCGGAATCGCTCGAGGCCATCGGCGCGGCCCTGAAGGAGAATGGCAAGGTCATTGTCACCGGCTGCATGGGCGCCGAGCCCGAGCAGATCCGCGACCGCTTCCCCCATTTGCTGGCGATCACCGGGCCACAGGCCTATGAGAGCGTCATGGGCGCCGTACACCAGGCGGTGCCGCCCGCGCATGATCCCTTCATGGATCTGGTGCCGCCGCAGGGCGTCAAGCTGACACCGCGCCATTACGCCTATCTGAAGATTTCGGAAGGCTGCAACAACCGCTGCTCCTTCTGCATCATCCCCAAGCTGCGCGGCGATCTCGTCTCGCGCCCTGTCGGCGAGGTGCTGCGCGAGGCCGAAAAGCTGGTGAAGGCCGGTGTCAAGGAACTGCTCGTCATCTCGCAGGACACCTCCGCCTACGGGCTCGACATCAAATATGCCGAAAGCCTGTTCCAGGACCGCGCGGTGCGCACGCGCTTCTATGACATGGCGCGCGAACTGGGCTCACTGGGCGCCTGGGTGCGCCTGCATTACGTCTACCCCTACCCGCATGTCGATGAAGTGGTCGAGCTGATGGCGGACGGCAGCGGCGTGCTGCCCTATCTCGACATTCCCTTCCAGCACGCCTCCCCCAAAGTGCTGCGCGCGATGAAGCGGCCCGGCAATCAGGAAAAAACGCTTGAGCGTGTGCGCCGCTGGCGCGAGATTTCTCCCGATCTCGCCATCCGCTCGACCTTCATCGTCGGCTTTCCCGGCGAGACCGAGGATGATTTCGAACTCCTGCTCGACTGGATCGGCGAGGCGAAGCTCGACCGCGTCGGCGCCTTCAAATATGAGCCTGTGACCGGGGCCATCGCCAATGACCTTGGCCTGCCGCAGGTGCCCGACGAGGTGAAGGAGCTCCGCTATCGCCGCTTCATGGAAAAGCAGCAGGCGATCAGCGCCAAAATTCTGGCCAACAAGGTCGGCAAGCGCCTGCAGGTGATCATTGACGAGCCCGGCCCCACCGTCTCCAAGGGCCGCAGCAAGGCGGATGCACCAGACATTGACGGCTCCGTCTATGTGTCGTCGCGCCGTCCGCTGCGGGCGGGCGACATCGTCAGCGTGAAGATCGAACGCGCCGATGCCTATGACCTGCACGGGATCACGGCCTGACCGCCTGAGCCAAAAGAAAACCCGGCAAGGCCCCAAGGGCCGCCGGGTTTGAACAAAGTGGGCTCCGGTCTGACGCGGGGAGGAACGCGCACCCATTCTTGCCGGGCGCGCGCAATCCTATCTGTCGGGAATGAAAGACGTCCCCAGCGCCGCCGGTGCCACGGCGCCACGGCGCTTGTTGAGCGAGAGCAGCACAAGCGCAAGGATTGTCGCGACATAAGGCAAAGCCGTGAGTGCCTGCCCCGGCAGGCCAAGGGACGCGGCCTGCGCATGCAGCTGCAAGACCGTTGCCCCGCCAAACAGCAAGGCGCCGCCGTAGGCGCGGAACGGACGCCAGGACGCAAAGACGACCAGCGCCAGCGCGATCCAGCCGCGCCCGGCCGTCATGCCCGGTGCCCAGAAGGGCGTATAGGCCAGCGACAGATAGGCCCCGGCCAGTCCCGAACACGCGCCGCCAAACACGATAGCCAGAAAGCGGATGCGCCGCACCGGCACACCCAGAGCATGGGCGGAGGTGTGGTTCTCGCCCACAGCGCGCAGGGTCAGCCCTGCCCGACTCTTTGCCAGAAACCACGCCACGCCCGCCACCAGCGCCCAGCCGGCATAGACGAACGGGTCCTGCCCGAAGACCAGCTTGCCGACAAGCGGCAGGTCACTCAGGCCCGCAATATAGAGATGCGCAATGCCCTCGCGCTTCAGGCCCACGAAGCCCGACCCGATCAGCCCCGACAGGCCGAGGCCCAGAATGGTCAGCGCCAGTCCCGTGGCGACCTGATTGGCGGCAAGGAAGATCGTCAGCACGCCAAAGACCGCCGCCATTGCCATGCCGGCGCTGATGCCGCCCAGAATGCCAAGCCCCGAGGAGCCGGTCAGGATGGCGATGGCAAAGCCCGATGCCGCGCCCATGATCATCATGCCCTCGACGCCGAGGTTGAGCACGCCCGCACGCTCGGTCACCAATTCACCGATGGCGGCAATGACCAGCGGGGTCGCCGCCGTCAGGACCGTGATGAGGACGAGTTCGAGAATATCGACGGTCATCCGCGCCTCGCAAAGGTGATGCGCACCGAATAGCGCGTGAAGACATCTGCCGCGAGCACGCACATGAGCAGGATGCCCTGGAAAGCGCGCGTCATGTCGAGCGGGATTTTCATCAAAATCTGCGCGCTCTCGCCGCCGATCGTGGTCAGCGCCAGCACCAGTCCCGCGCAGAGAATGCCCCAGGGCTGCAGGCGCCCGAGAAAGGCGACGATGATCGCCGCAAAGCCATAGCCGGGTGAAATCACCGGCTGCAACTGGCCGATCTGGCCCGCGACCTCGCAAACCCCCGCCAGTCCCGCCGCCCCGCCGCTGATGGCGAAGACGGCCAGTGTGAGCCGTGAATCGCTGAAACCGGCAAAACGCGCCGCCTTGGGTGCCGCGCCGACCAGCGCCACATCGAAGCCAAACAAGGTGCGCCGCATGACAAAGGAGGCCAGCGCCACGGCAAGCAGCGCAATGACGATGCCGCCATGCAGGCGCTCGCCCTCCATCAGAAAGGGCATGCGCGCAATATCATCGAACGGCACGCTTTGGGGGAAGTTGAAGCCATTGGGATCGCGCAATGGCCCGCGCACGAGATAGTCGAGGATCATTTCGGCAATATAGACCAGCATCAGGCTGGTCAGGATTTCCGACGCGCCAAGCCGCACCTTCAGAATGGCCGGAATCATGGCATAGAGCAGTCCGGCAAGCGTTCCCGCCAGCAGCATGGCGGGCAGCACCCACCACGCGCCCAGCGTCTCCTGCCCGACGCCATCATGCGTGAGCACAGCGATCATGCCGCCGGTGAGCCCGCCCATCACGAACTGGCCCTCGGCACCGATGTTCCACAAATTGGCGCGGTAGCAGAACGACAGGCCAATGGCGATGAGAATGAGCGGCGCGGCTTTCACCGCAAGCTCCGTCAGCGCCCAAGGATCGCCCAGCGGGTCCAGGAAGTAGACGAACAAAGCCTCAATGGGCGACTTGCCAATGGCGGCGATCACCAACCCGCCAATGACGATGGCCGCCAGCAGGGCCACGAAGGGCGACGCCACTTCCAGCAGCGGCGAGCGGGCGCTGCGGGCCGCCAGATCAATGCGCATGAGGCCTCTTTGCCATGTCGTCTCCCGCTCCACCCATCAGAAGCCCGATTTCCGCGCGCGTGGTCCGGCGTATCTCGCGCGATTTCGACACCGAGCCATGATGGATCACAGCGATGCGGTCGGCGATTTCGAACAATTCGTCGAGATCCTGACTGATCACCAGAACCGCCGCGCCCTGCCGTGCCAGATCGATCAATTGCTGGCGGATAAAGGCTGATGCCGCCGCGTCGACGCCCCATGTCGGCTGGTTGAGCACCAGCACGGAGGGTTTGCGCGACACTTCACGCCCCACGAGGAATTTCTGCAGATTGCCGCCCGAGAGCGTGCGCGCAGCCGGATCAGGACTGCCCGTGCGCACGTCAAAGGTCGCGATGATGTCGCGCGCGATTTTCTGCGCTGCCGGCAGATTGACCAGAATGCCGTGCGACACGTCGCCGGTCGCATGGCGTGACAGGATGACATTCTGCGACAGGCTGAAATCAGGTGCCGCCGCATGGCCATTGCGCTCTTCCGGCACGAAGGCCGCGCCGAACTGGCGGCGCAAGGTGATGTCATTGAGCCCCACCCAAAAGCCGTCAATGCGCACGCTACCGGCAGAATCCGCCAGCCGCTCGCCTGACAGGGCGGCAAATAATTCATCCTGTCCATTGCCGGCAATGCCCGCAATGCCAAGCACCTCACCACCGCGCACCTGCAAGGAGACGTCCCGCAGGGCGACGCCGTGCATGTCTTGCGAGGGCATTGACAGGCCGTTCACCGTCAGGCGCTCCCGCCCGATCGCCTCGGGGCGCGTCGAGCCCACGTCGATGACATGCGTGCCCACCATCATCGCCGCGAGCGAGCGCGCGCTTTCATCCCTTGGAATGCAGGTTGAGACGACGCATCCGGCGCGCAAGACGGTGGCGCGGTCGCACATGCGGCGCACCTCCTCGAGCTTGTGCGAAATATAGAGAATCGCGCGCCCCTCGAGGCGCAGCAGGTCGAGCGTTTCAAACAGCCGCTCGGCTTCCTGGGGCGTCAGCACGGAGGTCGGTTCATCCAGGATGATGAGTTTCGGGTCCTGCAGCAGGCACCGCGCAATTTCGATGCGCTGGCGTTCCCCCGCCGACAGCGTCCAGACCGGGCGGTCGGCCTCGAGGCTCAGTCCATAGCGCTGCGTGACGTCCGCGATCCGCGCCGGCAAAGCCGCAAGGCTCTCGCTCCTGGGCAGGACGAGGCCGATGTTTTCGGCGACTGTCAGATTGTCGAACAGCGAGAAATGCTGGAACACCATGCCGATCCCGGCCGCGCGGGCGGCTTCGGGATTGGAAAAGTGAACCGGTGATCCCTCCAGCAGGATCTCGCCCTCGCTGGGTTCCAGCAGGCCGTAGAGCACCTTCATCAGCGTGGACTTGCCGGCACCATTCTCGCCCAGCAGCGCATGGGCCTCGCCCGCCACAATGTCGAGATCGATCCCCGCATTGGCCGTGAAAGCACCGAAGCGCTTGACGATGCCGCGCATCTGGATGAACGGCGCTTGTCCATGTGAGGGTGAGGGTGAGGCTGTCATCGGGCTCTCAGGGGATCAGGACAGCAGCGCCGGTGGTGGCGCGGCCGGCGAGCGCTTCATGCGCCTGCACAGCGTCTTCCAGCTTGTAGCGGGCATGGATCGGAATGCTGACATCGCCACGCGAGATCGCCTTCATCAGGTCCTTGGCCGAGGCCTCGTAATCCTCGCGCCTGGCGATATAGGTGAAGAGCGACGGGCGGGTGGCAAAGAGCGAGCCTTTCTGCGCCAGCAGGCCGATGTTGAAGGCGTCAATCGCACCCGACGCCGAGCCGAAGGAGACAAACATGCCCATCGGACGCAGACAATCGAGCGAGCCCAAGAAGGTCGTCTTGCCGACGCCGTCATAGACCACATCGCAGAGCGCGCCCTTGGTGATTTTCTTCACACGCGCGGCAAAATCATCCTCATTGTAATTGATGACATGTTTCGCGCCGGCTTTCCTGGCGAGTTTGGCCTTTGCCTCCGAGCCGACCGTGCCGATGACATGGGCACCCAGCGCCTTGCCCCATTGGCACAGCAACAGGCCGACGCCGCCGGCCGCTGCATGAACCAGGATTGTGTCACCTTCCTTCACCTTGAAGGTGCGGCGCAGGAGATATTGCGCGGTGAGGCCCTTCAGCATCATCGCCGCGCCCATCTCGTAGGAAATTGACTTCGGCAGCTTGATCAGAGCCTTGGCGTCGACATTGCGCTCTTGCGCATAGGAGCCGAGGGTCGAGACATAGGCCACGCGGTCACCGATCCTGAAGCCGTCAACGCCCTTGCCGAGCGCAACGACCTCGCCCGCGCCCTCATGGCCCGGCGTGAAGGGCAAGGGTGCCGGATAATCGCCCTGGCGAAAATAAATATCGATGAAGTTCAGGCCGATGGCGTGGTTCCTGACGCGGACCTCGCCCGTGGCGGGGACCGGAAGCACCACATCTTCCATCACCATGACGTCCGGGCCGCCGGTGGCGTGGATGCGAATGGCCTTGGTCATCGAAAGCTCCGTTCCGAGAAAATGTCCTGCATCGTGCTGTGGCGGCCAAGCTGACGCAATGGCCCCCTGCTGATCGAGATCATGGCTGCGACGCCTTCCAGGGTGGATAGTCCAGCCATGCTCTCAACTGAGTCGCCTCACACAGAATAAAGCACATAAACCATGAACCATCCGCCCTCCTTCGCTGAACTCTTCACTCCAAAGCTCGTGACAGTCCTGCGCGAGGGCTACAGGCTGAAGGAACTCAAGGCCGATGCGCTGGCAGGACTCACCGTCGCCATTGTCGCCCTGCCGCTGTCCATGGCCATTGCGATCGGTTCGGGCGCCAAGCCCGAACAGGGACTTTACGCGGCCGTGGTCGGCGGATTCGTGATCTCGGCTCTGGGCGGCAGCCGCTTCCAGATTGGCGGACCCGCGGGTGCCTTCATCGCCATGGTGGCCGCGACCATCGTCAAGTTCGGCTTCGACGGCTTTCTGCTGGCGACCCTGATGGCGGGCGTCATGCTGGTCGCCATCGGCTATTTGCGGCTTGGCACTTATATCAAATATATCCCGCACCCCGTGCTGGTGGGGTTCACCGCCGGAATCGGCGTCATCATTTTTTCAGGCGAGATCCGCGATCTGTTCGGCCTCACGCTGACGCATGAACCCTCCGAACTTCTGCCCCGGCTGAAAGCGCTCTGGGCGGCGCGCGACACGTTCAGCGGCCTGGCGCTCGGCCTGTCCGCCGCCTGCCTCGCGATCATGCTGGTGCTCAAGAAGGTCGCGCCGCGCTTTCCCGGCATGCTGGCGGCGGTCGCCTTTGGTGCCGGGGCAGTCTGGCTCTTCAACCTGCCGGTGGAGACGATCGGGACGCGCTTTGGCGGCATTCCCGGCTCCCTGCCCATGCCGTCCCTCCCCCACATTGACGCCGCCCGCGCGCTTGAAGTCTTTCCGGCCGCCATTGCCATTGCCTTGCTTGGCGGCATGGAGAGCCTGTTGTCGGCGGTCGTCGCCGACGGCATGACGGGCCGGCGCCACCGCTCCAATTGCGAACTGGTCGCACAGGGCTATGCCAATATCGCCAGCGCGCTGTTCGGGGGGCTGTGCGTCACCGGCACGATCGCGCGCACGGCAACCAATGTGCGTGCCCATGCGCACGGGCCGGTCGCGGGCATGATCCATGCGATCGTCCTGCTCGGCTTCATGATCGTCGCCGCGCCGCTGGCGAGCTTCGTGCCTTTGGCCGCGCTGGCCGCCGTTCTCGCGCTCGTCGCCTGGAACATGATCGAGCCCGACGAACTGGCCCATATCCTGCGCCACGATCGTGGCGAGGCTGGCGTTCTGCTCGCCACTTTCCTGCTGACAGTCTTTTATGATCTGACGGTGGGCATTGGCGTCGGCGTGACGCTGGGGGCCATTCTCTTCATGCACCGCATGGCCGAACTCGTGGAGGTCTCGACCAGGACGCAAATCGTCCAGGAGGATCGCGCCGACGGCACGCCCGCCGAACGCACCACCTATCTGGGTGCCGGCGGCGGTGTCATGATTTATCGCATCGCCGGGCCATTCTTCTTCGGTGCGGCAGGCAGCGTTGCGGCCGTGCTGGACCGGATCGGGGCTGCGCCGCGCGCCTTCGTGCTCGATCTCGATGCCGTGCCGCTGGCCGATGCAACCGCCGCGCGGACCCTCGAGGGCTTCCTGAAGAAAGCCCGGAGCGCCGGAACGCCCCTCTACATTTCGGGCGCGCGCCCGCAGGTGCGCCACGTTCTGGAAACCAATGGCCTGACCCTGGACCGCGTCACCTATGTCGACAGCATCGACGAGGCGCGACGGCTGGCCCTCACCTGACGCGAAACCGCCACAGCGTCAGCGCCACGAAATAGAGGGCGCTGGCGACCAGGCCCGCCTTTGCCAGCTCATCAGCCACCAGTCCCTGGCCCACGGCCAGCATTGCGCTGGCAAACCAGACACAGGTGACGGCAATCGACAGCGCGCGCAATGCCCGCACCCGCATCGGGTGAACGAACGGTACCCGCAGGAACATCAGCGCGCACAGAAAAACAATGAGCGCCGCATTCGCCCATACCGGCATTTGAAAGACGAAGAGATAGAGCGCCACGACATTCCACAAGGCGGGAAAGCCGCGGAAGAAATGATCGGCCATTTTCATGCGCCGGTCAGCGAAATAAAGCGACGAGGCGACGACGATCAGCAGACCCAGCCCGAGCGCGAGATCGTCGCCCACGAGGCCCGACCGCCAGATCCCGACCACCGGCACGATCACATAATTGAGATAGTCCACGACAAGGTCGAGAACCTTGCCGTCATATTCGGGCGCGGTCTCCTCGATCTTGACCAGTCGTGCGAAGGTGCCGTCGACGCCGTCGATCAGCAAAGCCGCACCGAGCCAGAAGAACATGGCCGGAAACTGCCCCTTGAAGGCGGCGGCAAGCGCCAGAAACCCGGCGGCGGCACCGGCCGCCGTGAACAGGTGGATCGCCAGGCCAAGCAGATGCGGCCCGAGCGGCGCGGAGGGCGCGGGCGGCGGCGAGACGTCGGATTTTTTCTTGCGTGGGGCCATTTGCCTGATGAATCACAAACCGTGCCCAGCGACAACAGGCCGCCCTCGCCAAGCGCCCCCGAGCGCCCTAAAAACAAGGCTATGAGCGAAGCCAATCACAGTGACATCATCATCGTGGGCACGGGCGCGGCGGGGCTCGCCGCCGCGCTCGGGCTGGCGCAGACGGGCTGGCGCGTCACGCTGGTGGGGCGCCCCGACCTGCGCCCGAGCGCGCGTACCGTGGCCCTGTTTGACCGGTCCCTGCGCCTGTTTGAAAATCTGGGCGTCATCGACCGTCTGCGGCCCGATTTTGCCGCGCTCGAAACCATGCGCATTGTCGATGACACGGGGTCGCTGTTTCGCACACCGCCAGTCGAGTTCCGCGCCAGCGAGATCGGCCTCGATGTCTTTGGCGAGAATATCGAGAACCATCTTCTTTTCGGGCATTTGCTGGCG
>CAIWVR010000396.1 GCA_903916165.1 uncultured Hyphomicrobiales bacterium
CTCATGTCGAACATGAATCTCTCACGTCGCGGTTTCATCACCACAGCCCTCGCCGCCGGCGGCGGCATGGTTCTGGGCTTCAATATTCCCTCGGAAGCGCAGGCCGCTCTTCTTGCCATGCCGGACGCATCCAAAGCGCCCGCCGCAGGAACCGAAATCAATGCCTGGCTGACGATTGATCCTTCGGGCATTGTCACAGTTCGTGTGCCACATACCGAAATGGGCCAGGGTGGCATGACATCAGTCGCCCAACTGGTTGCCGAAGAACTCAATGTGCCTTGGCAGAATGTGCGTGCCGTTCTGGCGGACGCTCATCGCCACGTCAATGCCGGTCAAGAATATAAAGACACATCGACTGGCGGCTCAAACCTGGTGCGCAATCGTCATCCGCATATTATGCAAGCCGGAGCCTCCGCACGCGAACGTCTGCGTGAAGCAGCCGCCCAGAAATGGGCGGTGCCACGTGTGCAGGTGAAAGCCGAGCAAGGTGTACTTTCTGCCGGCACGCAGCGGGCAAATTATGGCGAATTTGCCAGCGCAGCAGCGCAGGTCAAATTAGCCGAAGAGCCAAAAATCAAGGCCTATGGCGATTGGTGGCTTCTGGGCAAGGACATTCCACGCATGGATGTACCGGTCAAGGTCGATGGCAGCGCCATTTATCCGATCGATGTGCGCCTGCCCGATATGGTCTATGCCGCCGTGAAAGCCTGTCCGGTCCATGGCGGTCGAGTAAAACGTTTCGATGCATCAGCCATTACGTCTCGCCCTGGAATCATAGCCGTCATTGAACTGAAGCAAACAAAGGACAAGTTGTCGAATACGGATATGCGCAGCGCGGTGGCTGTTGTCGCGGATTCATTCTATCGTGCCAAAGTTGCTCTGGATGCTTTGCCGATTGAATGGGATTTTGGACCAGGCGTCACAAATTCCTATGAGAAAATGAATGCTGAAGCCCGCGTGCTGATGCAACGTGAAGCCAAGCATGTAGAAGAAGTGCGTGGCGATCCTCGCCCGGCTCTTGCTGCTGGCGGCAAAATGGTCAGTGGGGAATATTCACGCCCCTATGAGGCACATGCGACCATGTGTCCGCCCACCGCTGTTGCACATGTTACGCCTGCGCGTGTCGATATATGGAGCTTTACGCAGGACGTCTCGGCCTTGTTGCGACTTGCCGCCAATCAGGCCGGGCGCGACACAAAGGATGTGTTTGTTCACGCAACCTATCAAGGGGGTGCCTTCGGTCTTGGCAATCATGTTGATCTGCCGCGCCAGGCCGTTGAATTGTCCAAACAGGTTGGCAAGCCTGTCAAGTTAATCTGGACACGTGAAGAAGATATAGCACAATCGCGCACGCGGCCGCCCATCTGGGCGCGTTTTGAAGCTGTCCTTGATGAAAAAGGCCTGCCGAAGGCGATTATGAGCCGCGCAGTTGGCGAAACTGCGACGCCAGATTATGCCGATCGTGGTATTGCAAATGTGCCATACACGTTTCCGGCCTATCGGTTTGAGCGTCACATTGTTGCGTCGAATATTCCCGTGGCACCGACGCGAGCACCGGGTAACAACAATAATGCCTTTACGATTGAGCAATTCGTCGATGAACTCGCAATTGCTGGCGGATGGGATCCGCTGGAATGGCGGATCAAAATGACGGAGGGCAATGAGCGTTGGCAGCGTGTCCTGCTCAAGCTCAAGGACGTGGCTGGCTTCACGACCAAATTGCCCAAGGGCCAGGGCATGGGCATTGCCGTTGTGGAATCGCATGGCGCGACAGTGGGCGTCTGTGCCACGGTCGATGTATCGCGGCGTGGAAATCTTGCTGTTGAGAAAGTCACAGTCGTCTCAAATACAGGTTATGTCATTAACCCACGGGCTGCTCATGAGCAGGTCAGGAGTTGCGTCGCCTGGGAGTTGGGTCATGTCTTGCATGGCGGTCTCGATATGCGAGACGGCCGCATGCATAATACGAATTTTCACAGCTATAAAATCTTGTCGCTGCCTGAAATGCCAAAGATCGAAAGCCATTTCGCCATGTCGCAGGACCAATGGTGGGGTGGGTTTGGAGAAACCGCAGGGCCACCGACGCCACCAGCCATCGCCAATGCGATTTATTTCGCAACGGGTAAAAGAATACGCTCGACGCCCATTCTCAAACATGATCTCCGCTGGACCTGATTTGATGCATGAAACGCCCCGGTTTTCGCCGGGGCGTTTTTCGTGATCCCTGAACCCCTTTATGGCTGCAGGCTTATCGGGCAAAGCAGCTCACCAGCCAGAAGCATAAGAGCTACATCTCAAGTGCCTTCTTCACGGACTCGATAACGTCCTTGGGCGCGGCAGCGGCCTTGCGCAAGGCGACCTCCACCTCCTCGGCCGTGACAAGATTTATTTCCGCCTGGCGCTTTTCAGCGTCGGCAAGGAAATCCGCGTCCTGCATCGTCTTCACGAAAGCCTCGCGCAGCGCCTTCATGCGGTCGGCGGGGACGTCCGGCGGAGCAATAAAGGGGCGACCAAGCAATTCGCGCGCAAGAATGAAATCAAGCGCCTGTGTCTTCACCGGGTCGGTCAGGAGATTGCGAACGAGACGCACTTGCGGAATTTCTGGATGCACGCGATCGCCGGTATGAAAGAGCATGTTAATCTTGCCTTCCTTCACCCAGTGAATGTGGCTGGAGCGCAGCGCACTCCAAGACCAATAGGCAATTCCTTCCAACTCACCGCGCTCAACCGCAAGCGCCGCATCAGTGGTGTTTTTATAGCCCCTGATGATCTTGAATTTCGTGCCCAAAAGTGAATTGAGAGCAACAGGAATGAGTTCGGAATCAGCCCCTGCTCCTGTGCCAGGAACGAGCAATTCGATCTTTTGCAGATCCTCAAGGGTCTTGACATTCGACGTATGCCAGGAAAGCGCCACAGTGCTTTCCCGGTTCATGCTGCCGATCCAGTTGAACCTGAGGAAATCAATGCCCATCTCGTTGCGGCCGAGAAATTGATCGAAGGGCAAACCACGGCCAATCGTGCCAATGGTCGCGCCATCCTTGGGAGCTATCTTGTAGAGATATTCGGACGCCTTAAGCCCGCCGGCGCCGATCATGTTCTTTGGGATGAAAGTGGGGTTGCCCGGCATGAAACGACCCATATGGGCGATCAGAAGGCGTGCGTAAAAATCATAAGCCGAATTATTCGCCGAATAGATGATCATGTCGATCTGTCGGCCCTTGTAGAACTGCTCGACCGATTGCTGCGCACGCGCAGGCGTGGCGACAACCCAAGCCGCAGCGAGAGCGCCCGCGCCGATCAAGGCAGCTTGCATATGTTCGCGGATGATCTTTGTATTTTTGAACAGATTTTTCACTGGTCCCTCCCCACCAAAATGACGGCTCTTTTACTTTTTTCTTGAAGTTTTCAAAGACGGAAGATTCAGACACAAGGAGCCGACGATGGCCAAACAAGATGAAGTGATCCGTGGATGAAATTCGTTGATGACTGGACTTGATCGCCTGTGCCCGGGGAGACACGTGACCTTGCCCACAAAAAACATCTTCCAAGGCTGACTGTGTATTATCGGCTTTGGAGGGCATGGCCTGTCGGGAATGGGTCGTGTTTATGCGCGTCTCGCGATGGTCCAAAAGCGGCGTGTCGCACCATTTGTTCGCCGCCATGAGCGACGGTTCACTGTGACTGTTCCTTATATTGCGAGCGACATGTCCCCGAGGGCTTATTCCTGAAGCTCACACACGTCACGCCCGTCGCAACGCGCGCGGAACCAACACCGCGTGCCTTCAGGTCTATGCGCTCAACCGCCAG
>CAIWVR010000397.1 GCA_903916165.1 uncultured Hyphomicrobiales bacterium
GCCCGCGCAGGCGGAAACCGAGGCGGAGTTCTTCAAGGGCAAGCAGATCCGCATGATCGTCGGCTTTCCGGCGGGCAATGAATATGATCTCGGTGCCCGCCTGCTGGCGCGCCATTATTCGCGGCATCTGCCCGGTGCGCCCGGCATCATCGTCCAGAACATGCCGCAGGCGGCCAGCATTGTTGCGGCTAATTATATGTTCACGCAGGCGCCGCGCGATGGCACGGCCATCGGGGCGGTCACGCGCAACATCGTCAACCAGGCCCTGTTCGGCCATCCCAATCTCACCGCCGATCCGCAGAAGATGATCTGGCTGGGCAGCACGTCTTTCCCCGGCCGCATCTGCGTTGTCGGACAAAAGGCCCCGGTGACAAATATCGCCGAGATCTTCACCAAGGAACTGGTGTTTGGGAGTGTCGGACCGGGCAATTCCACCAACACGCTGCCGACTGTCTTCAATCATGTGCTCGGCGCCAAGATCAAGCTGATCGAAGGCTATCGCGGCACGGCGGACGTGCTGCTGGCGATCGAGCGCGATGAAGTGCAGGGCGTGTGTGCGTCCAATGGCCAGTTCCGCACCGTGGCGGATTCCTTCCGCAGTGGGAAACTGCGGGTCCTGTTCCGTGCCGAAGAGGCGAAAATGGCGGATTATCCGGATGCGCCGTCGATTTATGATTTCGCAAAGACGGACGAGCAGCGCCAGTTCATGCGCTTCGTGTTCGCCAGCACGGAATATGGCAGGCCCTATGTCCTGCCGCCCGAGGTGCCTGCCGTCCGTGTCGCGACGCTGCGCAAGGCGTTGGCGGACGCGGTTGCCGATCCCGAATTGATCGCGGAAGCGGAAAAGGCGCAGGTCGATATGGCGTGGCGCTCGCCGGAGGATCTGGAGCGCATCACGGCGGCGCTCTATCGCACGCCGCCGGAGCTGATCGAGGCGGTGAAAAAGCTGGTGCCCAACCTGAACTGATGGATGGTGGCGAGGGACGTCCTGCAGGTTTTCAGCAGGGCGTCCCCCGGCTCAGGAGCCGACAGGGTCGCGCAGTCATGCAACCGGGCCGTGCGGGCCAGGCCGAGGGCGGTCACACTGCGTTTTGTGCCATCCAAGGTTGAAACAATGGGGGACAGATCCTCAATGCCGGCGTGGCGATGCGCCGGGCTCAGAAATTGTTTCTTTTTGCCTCGGTCAGGATCATCTTGTCGAGTGCGAGCGTGAGATCGGAAACCGCCCGACAAAGCCTGGTGTTCTCCTCTTCAAGGTCCTTCATCTTACGGGCCTGAATCTCCATGAGATCGCCATATTGTTTGCGCCACCTATAATAGGTCACCGGGGTTATCCCGACGGTGCGGATGGCTTCGGGAAGTTTTGTGCCTTGCCATTTCAAAGTTTGCACTTGGCGAAACTTCACGAAAATCTCTTCGACAGTCTCACCCTTTCTTGGCATTCCGGACCTACTTCGTAATATGAAAGGACATGTTCCAAGATGGAACAATTCCGGGCAGGGGGATCAGAAGGAGAAGCAAGCGCAGCTCTCTTTTTATCCGCCCAGCCGGGTTGAACTCGTTTCCCATTGCGAATGGGGAAGTGCGACAATCTGGATGAGACAGGAGCGACAATCCGAACCCCACAGCCCGCGCTTTGGTGCGCAGCAGGACGGCCGGAGACATCTCCATGAGATGCACATCCAAATGCAGCACGGGACTTGTGATAAAATATAAAAAGTAACACAGGACGAAATATTTTAAATCAGCCCGGATTTAGACACAGCACGGCTGTGTGCAGCAGGCCTTAAGAAAATAAAGATCGGCTTGCCGGGCGGACTAATCCAATGCAGGTTTAATGTTTCCGGCCCCCGGCACTTGCGCCCAACGGCCGTGCCGCACCAGCAGGCACTGGGCCAGGCGGACAGGTTTCTGGGGAAGACGGGAGAAGGCGGGGCCACATCAAAGCGAGTCGGTGCCGGTGTCGCCAGGAATTTTCCACATCTGCTGCCCCGATGCTGACCGGACCCAAAAACGACGGGTCAAGAACCGCATCCTGAGCCTAACCTATTGAAAAGACTGGTGCCGGATGAGGGGATTGAACCCCCGACCTTCGGTTTACAAAACCGCTGCTCTACCGCTGAGCTAATCCGGCGATGCGGCTGTGCC
>CAIWVR010000398.1 GCA_903916165.1 uncultured Hyphomicrobiales bacterium
AGCATTCATGATGCGCGCGGCATTGACGAGGTGCCAGGCCGTATAGGCTTCGGTGAATGCCTCGTTTGATGACATTCCGTCGACCGGCGCAACAACCTTGAATCCGCGCAGCGCCGCCTCGCCACCGGTGTGCAGGACGGACGTGTGGGCGGCGGTGCCTGCGATGATGAGCGTCTGGATTCCCTTGTCCTTCAGCATTTTCTCGAAATCGCTGCCGATGAATTTGTCTGGCCCGAGCGGCGGCAGAACGGGGTCACCGTCGCGCGCGGCGAGAGCGGCCAGGATGTCCTTGCGGTCGGATCCTGCGGTCGCGACGCTGTAGACGACGAAGACATTTTTCGCACGCGCTTCGGCCAGCAGCTTTGCGAGACCCGGCACCTGTGCCGCGCAGCGCGGGCGGCGTTCCTGCGTGCAGGTCTGGTTGGTGAAGTCGAGCAGCAGCAGAGCTGTCGATGCGGCCTCGACCTTCGCCGGCTTCAATTCGGGGGCTGGCGGAAAGGCGAGATCCTTCCATTCCGAAAGGACGTCGGCCCTGGCCAATCCAATGCTCAAGGCTCCAAGCGCAACGGCGCTCAGGATGCTGATGGCGCGCATGTCTGTTCCTCCCTGTCCGGCTCTGTCGGCCGTCTGGCCATGCTAGCGGTCCGCACGCGCAAACGGAAGGGCGCTGTCTTTCGGCCTGTTTGCCCGTCATGACGAGACAATCTGGCTTCGTCTCTGCGAGGAGCGTAGCGACGAAGCAATCCATGTGAGGCCGCTCGACTGGCACCGCGCTGCTTGCGATGTGGGACGCCCGCCAGTCGTCCTGAAGATGGATTGCCGCGTCGCCTTCGGCTCCTCGCAATGACGGGGCTGACGTGTGTGCTCCCTTCTCCTCGCAATGACGATGCCCAGAGCTTGCCTCGTCGCACGCCATTCCCGTACAATTCATGCCAATGAAGCGAGCCCGCGCCGGTTGAGACATCTCTTCGCGGATACAGGGCCGAAGGGAGAGACAGGATATGGCGACGGACAAGAACAAGGGCGTCAAGCTCGCAACCGCCACATTCCACGACAAGGACCGGCTGATCACCGAAAGCAATGCCCAACTTGGCTGGGCGTCGGACGCCATGGCCGAGATGCTGCGCCGCCTTGACCTGCGCTATATTGCGCTGACGCCGGGCGCGAGCTATCGCGGCCTGCATGACAGCATGGTCAATTATCTCGGCAACCGCGATCCGCAGATGCTGGTCTGCCTGCATGAGGAACATGCGGTTGCCATTGCGCAGGGCTATGCGAAAGTCACCGAAAAGCCGATGGGCGTCGCGCTCCATTCCAATGTCGGGCTGATGCATGCGACCATGGCGATCTTCAACGCCTGGTGCGGCCGCGCGCCGGTGTTCATGCTGGGGGCAACAGGCCCCGGCGATGCCGAGGAGCGCCGTCCATGGATCGACTGGATCCACACCTCCAAGGACCAGGGCGCGCTGATCCGCCATTACACGAAATGGGATGACGAGCCGCGCTCCGTGGGCGCGACGCTCGAAGCCATGATGCGCGCCTGGCAGATCTCCTCGACCGAGCCGCGCGGCCCGACCTATGTCTGTCTCGATGTCGCGCTGCAGGAATCGAAACTCGATGGCCCCGTGACCTTCCCGGATATCGAGCGCCACCAGCCCGGCCGTCCGCCAGCCCCGTCGGCCGACGCAGTGGAAGAAGCCGCACGGCTGCTGGTTGCGGCCAGGAAACCGATGATCCTCATGGGCCGCATGTCGCGCGCGCAGGAGGACTGGGACGCGCGCATCGAACTCGCCGAGGCGCTTGGCGCGCTCGTGCTGACCGACATGAAGACCGCGGCGGCCTTTCCCACCGAGCATCCACTCCATGCCTTCGAGCCGCGTTTCCGTCCCTCGGCCGCCACTACGGCGGCGACCAAGGAAGCCGACGTCATCCTGTCGCTCGACTGGATGGACCTGAAGGGCCATTTCGCGCAGACGCTGGGCAAGGGCGTGCGGGTCGCATCCAAGGTCATTCACGTCTC
>CAIWVR010000399.1 GCA_903916165.1 uncultured Hyphomicrobiales bacterium
CGCTTCTCCCTGGGGAGAAGCTGTCAGCGGAGCTGACTGATGAGGGGATGGTGCCTGCGCCGGTGAGATCGCACCCCTCACCCCGGCTCGGGGCGTCGCCCCGAGTCCGCCCTCTCCCGCCGGGAGAGGGTCGCGCAAACCCGGCTGGACCCGTGGCACCCCCCTTGCTAGCGTGCAGCCCGGGCGCAGCTGATTTGCGGCTCTTGCGGAGGCCCATGGAAAATTTCCTGCAGCAATTGATCAATGGCGTGACGCTGGGCGCCATCTATGGCCTCATCGCCATCGGCTACACGATGGTCTTCGGCATTATCGGCATGGTCAATTTCGCTCATGGCGACGTGTTCATGCTGTCGGCCTTCATCGCGCTGATCATTTTTCTGGCGGTCACGCAAATTCTCGGCATCACCTCGCTCGCGGCCGCCTTTGTGATCGTGCTGGTCTGCGCCATGGCGCTCACCGCTTTGTGGAGCTGGGCCATCGAGCGCGTGGCCTACCGGCCGCTGCGCGGCTCGTTTCGCCTTGCGCCGCTGATTTCGGCCATTGGCATGTCGATCTTCCTCGCCAATTTCGTGCAGGTGGTGCAGGGGCCGCGCAACAAGCCGGTGCCGCCCCTGTTCACCGATGTCATCCATGTGACGCGCGGCGGTGCCTTCGACGTGACCCTGTCCTACAAGCAGGTGATGATCGTCGCCGTGACCGGCGTGCTGATGGCGGCTTTCTGGTATCTCGTGCAGAAGACGGCGCTGGGCCGCGCGCAGCGCGCCTGCGAGCAGGATCGCGGCATGGCGGCGCTGCTGGGCGTCGATGTCGACCGCACGATTTCGCTGACCTTCGTCATCGGGGCCGCGCTCGCCGCGGTCGCTGGCGTTCTCTACATGATGTATTATGGCGTGGTGAATTTCGCCGATGGTTTTACGCCCGGCGTGAAAGCCTTCACCGCCGCCGTGCTGGGTGGCATCGGCTCGCTGCCCGGCGCGGTGCTCGGCGGCCTGCTGATCGGCCTCATCGAAGTGTTCTGGTCGGCCTATTTCTCGTCCGACTACAAGGATGTCGCGGCTTTCTCCATTCTCGCCATCACGCTGATCTTCATGCCGTCGGGCCTGCTCGGCCGTCCTGAAGTCGAGAAGGTCTGATGGTGGATGTGGACATTGTGCCCCTGAAAGCAGCCCTGCGCGACGCCGCCTTTGCGGGCCTCGTCACGGCGGGCCTGTCTTTCCCGATTCTGGCGCTTGGCACCCAGATCGATATGTCGAACCGTCTCGTGCTCGAACAGCGCTGGTCTTGGCTTGTGGTCGCGGCGGCGCTGATTTTTACCGGCCGCCTGTGCGCGCTGCTGCTTGCCGACTGGCGCGCGCGACTGCTGGCCGTGCCGGGTGCGGCACCGCTGGTGGGCGGACTGGCCCTGCTGGCGATGAAGGGCGCGTCGCAGGCGAATGTCGCGCTGGGATGGATGGCGCTGGGTGCGGCGATGATCGCCGCCGGTTTTGCGGTCGGGCGCTCTCTCGACCGACGCGGCCTCGTACATGCAGACATCCCGGCGCCGCGTGCGCCCAACGCCTTTCTCGCCCGCGCCTTGCCGATCGTGGGCATCGTCGCGCTGTTTGCCTTTCCGCTCGTCATGCTGGCCTGGCTCGGACCATCGGGCTCGCTGAAGTGGATCAATAATTACGGCGTGCAGATCCTCATCTACGTCATGCTCGGCTGGGGGCTGAACATTGTCGTGGGGCTCGCGGGCCTGCTCGATCTCGGCTACGTCGCCTTTTATGCTGTCGGCGCCTATTCCTATTCGCTGCTGTCGACGACATTCGGCCTGTCCTTCTGGCTGTGCCTGCCGCTGGCGGGGCTGTTTGCCGCGCTGTGGGGCATGATGCTGGGGTTTCCGGTGCTGCGCCTGCGCGGCGATTACCTCGCCATCGTCACGCTGGCCTTCGGCGAGATCGTCAGCGCGGTGCTGACCAACTGGACTGACCTGACCAATGGCAAGGCGGGCATCATGTCGATCCCGCGCATCACCTTTTTCGGCCTGCCGTTCAACGCCAACGAGGGCGGCTTTGCATCCGTCTTCGGGCTCGACTTCTCGCCCATCCACCGCACGATCTTTCTGTTCTACCTCATCCTCACCCTCGCGCTGCTGACCAATGTTGTGACGCTGCGGCTGCGGCGGATGCCAGTGGGCCGCGCGTGGGAAGCCTTGCGCGAGGATGAGATCGCCTGCCGGTCGCTGGGTATCAACACCACCAGCACCAAACTCACCGCCTTTGCGCTGGGCGCGATGTTTGCAGGCTTCGCGGGCTCGTTCTTCGCCGTGCGGCAGGGCTTCGTGAATCCCGACAGTTTCACCTTCATGGAATCGGCGACCATTCTCGCCATTGTCGTGCTCGGCGGCATGGGCTCGCAATTCGGCGTGGCGCTGGCGGCGGTCGTGATGGTGGGCGGCAC
>CAIWVR010000400.1 GCA_903916165.1 uncultured Hyphomicrobiales bacterium
CTGCAGGCCGAGCGAAACAGTTCTCGACCTGATCGAGACTTGGCCAGCAGGCCCGTTCTACAAGGAGGATGGCGCATTGCTGATCGACACGGAAGGCAAGCGGGTTGGCTGACGCCCCACAGGATAGGCCCAGCCTCGATGCCGCCTGTTTCAGCAGATAAATGTGTCACAGCTGCACCCAGCACAGCGATCCACCCATCCGCCGCGCATGCTCTTGCTGCATGGTTCTGTTCGCCTGCGCTCCTTCAGCAGGCGCGTCAATGAGGAGGATGCGCGGATCCTGACGCGGCTTGGGGCAGAGGCCGGACCTTTGATCCCTCCGGCCTCCCGCTGCCCGATGATGCTGGCATGGCAGGGCGTATAGCTCCCACCCATGGCCATTGCCGCAAGGTTCTGGCGTCGAAGCTATCGATCACAATGGAAACGGCTGTTGTCTGGAGGCGGTCGAGGAAGCGCTTGCCCGATATGGCAAGCCGAGATCTTGAAAAAAGATCTGGGCTCGCAGCTCACCAGCAACACCCTCATGGACCTGCTGCTGAAGAACGGGAGCAGGATCAGCAAGGATAGGAAAGGCACCTGGCAGGACAAATTCTTCATCGAACGGCTCTGGCAGACCATCAAATATGAGGAGGTTTATCTGCGGCCCGATGCCAAACGAGGCTTACTTCAATGGACTGCAGCCAATTCAGGGGGCGGCATAACCAAGGCAGACATCCACTTAAGGATCATCCGGAACTGTTCAAACAAACCGAACCACTTCTCTCTCGCAGGACCCCTTCAAGCGCAAGCTGCAAGAAAATGCGACCGCTCTTGTAGAACCTCCTCGGGTTGGGCCCGAAACGAGCGCACTCACCGACCGCCGACACCATCACGTTCGACTCTTGAAGATGTATGGCTAAAGTTCCCGGCTCGCTGCAAGCAAGAAGGCGCATCGAATGCTCCCAAAAAGACTATGAGCCAAGGAACATGCCAAATCATAATCGAAAAACTCGACACCGTCCGCGTTGATCCTCGCTTCGCAAGCTTAAATGCGGACACCATCACGACTCACAAGGGCTCATCCAGCCCTTTCTCTCAATCAGACTGGTACAATTTTACCTCGCCAGATGGCACATTTTGTGTGCGCATATGAAAATATGGGGCGTTAATTCTTGCCGGAGGTTCGATTAGCAGGACCTCTCGGCAGAGAGGTCCTGCAAAGGCTGCGGCTTCTCAGTTCGGATCGAAATAGCCAGATTCTATGTAGCGAAGGAAAGTGAAAGCCACGACCTTCGTATCCTCTTGGGTGTAAAGGTAATGGTGCAGGCCTTCGATACGGCCAATGCGATATTTGCGTGCGTAAGCTTCCATCGACTGGCGATTTCCGTCGACGACTGGCGGCGGCAAGACCTCGTCGAGCGTCCCATTTACCTCGAGAATTGGAACCTTTTTCAACTCCTCTGGAGGAAAGCTCGGCTCGAACATCGAAAGGATCAGAGCGGGCAGACCTCGCTGGCGGACGTCAGTGGAAAGGAAATCCGAATTCCACAGCCGCAGCGCATGTTCGGTCATGGCTGAGGCGCTCAGTCCCATGGGTGCGTCCTCCGCGCCCTTGAAACGCGGGTCTTTGAGCGAACCTTTCCACCAGCGAGCCTTGGTCTCGGGATCGATATTCTTCGTATAAAAATCGAAATCATCGAGCCCGCGCTCACGCACCCGCAACGCGCTGCGGTCGTATAAGCCGGTGAAATTGTTCGCGCGCGCAGCGCGGACGGCCGACGCAAGCGCGGTCGTGCTCATCCCCCAGCCCATATAGCCGTCAGGCAGATAATATTTGGCAAGCGTGTATATGCTGGGCCCGCCCGTCGACCAACCCCAGAAGAGCACGAGCGCATTGGCGCGATCGGAGATGGCTTTCTCCAAAGCCAGGCGATAGCCCTCGACAAAAACATTTCCTGTCGTGGCAATCATGTATTTCTGCAAGTCCGAACCGTCGCGCGGAAAGCGATAGACCGAACTGCTGGCGCTCGTGTTGCTCGCCGGCGCCTGTTGCACCAGGTAATCCGCTTCGGTCCAATGGGTCTTCTGGTCCCGGTTGAACATCGGCATGCGCTTTTCGAGCGGCACGCTCTCCCAGGAGCCATCGCCCGTCGGCGCGAGGAAATTCCACCGGCCCACACGCGTCAGAGCGACGAAGGTGACGCCGCGCTTGGCGAGCCAGGCGCCAACGCCGTCCTTGCCCTCGGCCGTCGAGACAAAGTCCATGGCATATTCGCTGCCGGGTTCCGCGCCCACGACGACCACACGTTTGCCATTGCGAATCAGCGGCCGGTCCGGCGTCAGGGTTACCAAGACTTGCGTGAATGTGTGTCCATTGGCGACGAAATCGATGAGTTCAATATTCTGCTTGTAAGTCGTCGTCTCCGGATAATCATTGCCTGCCACGATGGCGGCGACCGTCTCCTTGGGCATTGTTCCCTTGTCGAGCGGCAAATCCCACGCGAAAGCCGGCATTGCGATGAGTACAGCCGCAGCTGCAAGCATTGTCCTTGGTTGCATCGTTTCCTCCGGTTCATTCAATCTCGGGCAGCAGATTTCGCTCGCGCAAAAATTCGAGCACGAAAGCGTCGAATCCTGCGGGATCTTCCAGACAGCAAGCGTGCCCCGTATCGGGCAGAACCCTGTGAATGGCCTTGGGGATGAGTTTGGCCGTCCGCTCTCCGCCCGGTCGCGAATAATCTGTCTCGCCATTGATGACGAGCACGGGCGGTTTCATCTCATGCAGGCGACCAGTCGTTCGCACGGAGTTTGCTGCTCTGAACACCTGGGCGATGGCCTCGCCATCGAGCCGGGGTTGCCGCTCGACGTAGCGATTCAGCAAATAGGCACCGAGACGCGATTCTGAAAATTTGCGCTCCACGAGGAGATGCATGTGCTGCAAATGATAGGTGCTCAGCTCTTTGGTGTAGCCATCGATGCGATGCTGGAAGCGGTCGCTCGGCTCGCTGTTGCCGCCGACGAGAATGACCGCGTCGAACAGCTCTGGATGGTCGAGGCCCAGCAGAAGGGCGATGCTCGATCCAACGCTGCAGCCCATCAATATGGCGCTCTCGACGCCCGCATCGCGCATGACGCCGACGACATCGTCACACATGTCCTTCAGCGTGAAGGGAGTCTGTTGCTTGACCGAGCGTCCATAGCCGCGGATATCGACGCTGATGACCTTGAACCACGTCGAAAAATGCGCGACCTGATAGGTCCAGAGCGTATTGTCAAAAGGATTGGCGTGGACAAGCACCATGGCGGGTCCATCCCCCGCGACCTCGTACCAGATATCGACACCATTAGAACGGCTGTAAGGCATGGCCAATCCCCCCATTTTGTGGAAAGCTTATCACCTCTGCCCGGTCTCACAAGCTCGGGCGTCCGTGCAATGCGTCGCGATGGAGAGCTTTCATGGGTCGCTTATCTATGATCAGGACTATGGTCGTTGGTCTCGGAGCCTCAGTTCTGATGTCACTGGGCGGACTGCAGGCGCATGCAGAAGACGCAGCAGCCTTCTACAGAGGTAATACGATCCGCTTCATCGTCGGCTCCGGCACGGGCGGGGGCTATGATCTTTTCGCGCGTCTGCTTGCGCCCCATGTCGGCGCCAGAACAGGGGCGACAGTCATCGTTGAGAACCTGCCAGGTGCCGGCGGGCTGATCGCGCTCAATCGGGAATATGTAGCGAAGCCCGACGGATTGCAGGTCATGATCGTAAATGGCGTCGCCGCCGCAATGTCGCAGATCATCGAAATGGACAGCGTGCGCTATGACCTGGCTAAATTCGGCCTGCTCGGCATTGTCAATGCCGAGCCCTGGGTTTGGCTGGTCAGCGCGCAATCAAAATATAAATCCGCACGCGAGGCGATTGATGACGGGCAGCAGATCACCTGGGGCGGATCCGGCATTATCAGCGGCTTGTCCGACGGCGCAGCCATGACCTGCGACGCGCTTGGCCTCAAATGCCGCATAGTGAGCGGCTATCCGGGCAGCAATGAAGTCGCTATCGCACTCGGCCGGGGCGAGGTGGATGCGCTCTACGTTTCCGAACTCCCGGCGCAGAATTACGTCGCGTCCGGCCTCGGGCGCAATATTGCAGCCATGTCGCGACAGCGATTGCGCACCTTTCCGGATGTGCCGACGATTTTTGAAATTATGAAACTGACGCCGGAACAGACGGCCAAGATAAACTTCCGCATCGCAATCGATGAACTTGGTCGCATCTTCGTCGTCCCGCCGGACACGCCTCGGGATCGGCTCGCCTATCTGCAGGGCGTTTTCCGCGATGTGATGCTGAGCCCCGAAGTCATTGCCGAGGTAGAGAAGCGCAATCTCTATATTGATTATCGCAGCCCCGCAGAGACGCAGGCGCTCATTACGTCCATTTTCAAGGGGCTCACGCCGGAGATGCGGCGGCAGGTCAAGGACGTCGCGACTGGCAGATACAGATGACCAAATACAGGTGACGGAGAGATCGCGTGAACATAAAGCTGCGCATCGCGCATATGTCAGGGCCCACGGCAACCATACAGAACACACCTGCGCTCGTCACCTCGAACAAGGCACGCCGGGCTCATGGCCTGACCTTGCGCGCAGGCGAGGATGGGCACCCGCTTCGCTATGATGCGTTGCGGGCACAGCGCCTTGCGGCACCCGCCAAGGTCTATGTCGAGCAATTCTCGGCGCATCCGCTCGAAGCCGATCGCGCCGAACTCTATGCGGCCCCCGACGGCTATCTCGATCGCGATGGCAGGTATCATCGCGAGCGGCAGAACGAGAGCGACAGGCCCGTCTATGAAATCGAGCTCGATCCCAACGACGGCCTCTATCCCCTGCCCTACATGGCGCGCCAGGCGACTGGCGCGGCCTGGGAAGAAGAATGTAGCTCGCCCGATGCATCAGCCTCCGGCGCGCGCCAGGGATTTTATCCGGACGGATCTCGCACCTTCGAGGAGATTGACCGTCTCGCCCTTGGGCCGGACGGTCTCGTCGGAAAGGTCTCCGGCAAGGCTGATGTCAGATTTTTCCGCGTCCTTCCGCCAGCCGGCTACACGAAAGGCCTGTCCGGACAGATGCGAACGGACGAAGGCCAAGGCGATATTTTACCAGAGATCCGCGGACGCGACTTTTTCCCCTATAAGCCAAAACATCTCGCGGGACGGCCACCCCGGCCGGCTCTCGCGAAACTGACCAACGACGTAGCATCGATCCTTTCGTCAGGAGATTTCGACGGAGCCATCTGGACGCAAGGCAGTCCGAACATCGAGGAGATCGTTTATTGGCTGAACCTCCTCATCGATACGAAACTGCCCATCGCCTGTAACGCCGCGCACCGGCCGCATGGCGAAGCCAGCAATGACGGTGCGCGAAACATCCTCGATTCGATTGATTATGTCCGGTCGCGCATCTGGGCCGATCATGACGGAAGAAACCGGCTTGGCGTCGTCTTGATCCAGGACCAGCAGATCATCGCCGGGCGTGAGGCGGCAAAAGGCGATGCGAGGCCGGGTGGGTTCGTCGCGACGGGCAGCATAGGCGGCATTGTCGGTCAGATCACTGCTTATGGACAATTCATGTCCAAATATATCCCCGCCTACAAGCACACCTATCTATCTGACGTGCGCCTGACGGAATTGCCGGAGCGCACGCAGGCGGCAGTCATGCGCGACAAACAAATCATCCTCACGCCAATCGAGATAACAAGGGATGGGCGGCTCCTTGAAACCGCGATTCCCTCCGTCTCAATTGTGAAGGACGGCGGGTTTTGCGAATTGGATTGGAGTGGCGATCCGGAACTCGAACGCGATCTCATCGCCATGATCGAGCATAAATTGTCGCTCGGCTTGCTGGCGGGCCTCGTGGTGGAGGGGACCGCGCCATCGGGCAATCTGCCCTCGCCGGCGCGGATGCATCTTGTGCTGCGCGCCGCCTTTTGCGGCCTGCCAGTCGTGCGGGTCGGGCGCGGTAGCCATCAAGGGTTTGCGGATCCTCATCCATTTACAATAGCTGGATCCAATCTGACGGCCACAAAGGCGCGCATGCTGCTCATGGCCTGTCTGATGAAATTTGGGAGCCTGCCAGTCGCATCCGATCCCGATCAGCCGACGAAAGAGGAGCGGGAAAAACTTGCGGAGGCGGTACGCGCCTACCAAGCTGTTTTCGACACGCATTGAAACTAAAAGGGAAGGACCCTTCCATGAAATACCCACTTGTTCCGTTGATGGCTTTCGGACTCGCCTGTACCACAGGTGTATCCAGCGC
>CAIWVR010000401.1 GCA_903916165.1 uncultured Hyphomicrobiales bacterium
ATCCGCCGCCCCCTGCTGGAAGGCGCGCTCTATATAATCATTGGCGAACCAGCCGCACTGGATGAGCGCAATCTTCTTGCCGGTTTCCTGCGCCGCGGCTTCCAGCGCCACATACATGGGATAGGGATGCGCCTTGGCGTGGAAGCTCAGGCGCCCGAGAAACAGGAAGGCGACTTCGTCATCCGCCAGACCCAGCGCGGCGCGGCGCTCCGCCCGCACGGCGGCAAGGCCGGCAAAGTCCGCGCAATGCACGCCCAGCGGAATGACCGGCAAGTCCGGGCGCGGCGCGGTGACGGCGGCGCCGAAACGCCAGCGCAGATAATCGTCCTGCGCATCGAGCAGCGTAACGACGCTCGACTTGACCGCCTCCGACGTACAGACGAGCGCATCCCAGGGCATGACGGGACCCAGCGCCATGTCGGCGATCAGGCCCATCGCGCCCTCGCCGGGCGACGAGATTGTATGCGTCAGACCTGTCAGCGAATAGGCGTGCGGGCCGATGCTCTGGCGCAGCTGCGCATGGCGGGCGAGTTGCGGATCGGGCAGATGCATGGCACCGATGGTCGCCAGCGCCTGTTGCTGCTCCAGCGCCAGCCAGCGCGCGCGCGCCTGCGGCGACAGGGCACGGACATCGTCAAGAAAGGCCGCGCCGCTTTTGGGGCTCGGGCCGACGCCCACCACCTCGCGCACGCCGGTCGCCGCCACGAAAGCGCGCAGGAAATTCACGCCCGCCGAATGGCGCCCCATGATGCGTGTGTCGGGCACATGGAATCCATCCGGCTCGTAACGCAGCGCAGGCCAAGGCGCGCGCAGGGCGGATGCGGAAGACTGGGGCATGCAGATGCTCTCACGGGCCGGGACAATGAATCAAGCAATCCACCTTTATAAGCCCGCTCACGCGAGCCCGCATAGTCACGCCGCGTTTTGCTTTCATGGCGTGTGGCCTTATGCAGGACCCCGTCGCCGCTGATCAGGATTTCACCTTGCGCCCCTTCGTCGCCCTTCTCGGCCTTTTCCTGTCAGCCGGGCTCGCCAGCGCTGCGGACCAGACAGCCTATGTCGGGATGATCGACGCCGGCAGCAGCGCGTCGCGGCTCTATCTCTACAAATTCGTCGACGATGGACGCGCCATTGAGGACGTGCTCGAGCTCGGGTCCCCGGCGGCAGCCCTGTCGGCCTTCGCGGGTGACGCTGACGCCGGCGACAAGGCGATTGCCCCCCTGCTCGCCGCGCTCGACCAGGCGCTGGCGCAACGCGGCATTGGCAAGCAGGACCTCGACATCCACCTCATGGCGACCGGCGGCATGCGCCTGCTGGCGCCCGCCGCGGCGCGCGCCATCGAAAGCTCGGCGCGTCAAACGATCGCCGCGGGCGGATACCGGGCAGGTCGCGTCGAGACGATCAGCGGGGAACGCGAAGGGCTTTACGGCTGGCTCGACGTGAATGTCCTGCTGGGACGGCTGGTGCCGGGCGGCGGCGCGCCCGTTGGCATTGTCGAGATCGGCGGGGCCTCCATGCAGATCGCCTATGCCGGCGCGCCCGCTTCCGATCCGGGCGTGCTGACCGCGACCTTCCGCGGCACCACTTTTTCCGTGCGCAGCGTCAGCCTGCTGGGGCTCGGCACCGAACAGGCGCGCAAGACCCTGCTGGCGGGCACGCAGGCGGCTTCCTGCTATCCGGTCGGCCTCACGGGCGAGACCGGCCTGCGCGGCGCGTTCGACGCCGCACGCTGCATCGCAGCCTTCGCGGGGATCGTCGCCGGGCCGGCCCGCGCCCTGCCGCAGGACGAGATCCGGGGCCTGTCCTTTATCGGCCTCGGACGCCCACTGACTGGCGTCCTCTCCGATTGGCGCCTTCGCCCGGAGGAGCCCGCCGCCCTGCGCGACACGGCGAGCCGCAATTGCACGCAGCCATGGACGACATTTGCCGACGCATTCGGCAATACGCCCTTCACGCCCCATCTTTGCGCGAACTCGCTCTATCTCTCGACGCTGCTGTTCGACGCGGCGGGCTTCGGCCTCGATGCAGGAACGGTCGTTGCGGCTGACAGGATCGCGGGCCGACGCCCGTCCTGGACACGCGGCGCGGCGCTGATGCTGCGCAACGGCGGCTGACCGCCCACGCACGCTTTCCTAGCTGCGCAAGCCCGGCGCTTCCTGTCCAGTGCGCGCGACATATTCGGTATAGCCGCCGCCATATTGGTGGATACCGTCGGGCGTGACTTCGAGCACGCGGTTGGACAAAGCCGCCAGGAAATGGCGATCATGCGAGACGAACAGCATGGTGCCCTCGTAATTGGCAAGCGCCGCGATCAGCATTTCCTTGGTCGCAATGTCGAGATGGTTGGTGGGCTCGTCGAGCACCAGAAAATTCGGCGGATCGTAAAGCATCTTCGCCATCACGAGGCGCGCCTTCTCGCCGCCAGACAGCACGCGGCATTTCTTTTCAACATCGTCGCCCGAAAAACCGAAACATCCGGCGAGCGCGCGCAGCGAGCCCTGCCCTGCTTGCGGGAAAGAATCCTCCAGCGACTCGAACACGGTGCGGTCGCCGTCGAGCAATTCCATCGCATGCTGCGCGAAATAGCCGAGCTTGACCGTGCTGCCCATCGACACCGTGCCGGCGTCAGGGTCCGTCGAGCCGGTGACGAGCTTCAGCAAGGTCGACTTGCCGGCGCCATTGACGCCCATCACGCACCAGCGCTCGCGGCGATGAATCGAGAAGTCGAGGCCCTCGTAGATAATGCGCGCGCCATAGGCCTTGTTCACATCCTTCAGCGCGACAATGTCGTCGCCCGAGCGCGGCGCGGGCGGGAAATCGAACTGCACGGTCTGGCGACGTTTTGGGGGCTCGACGCGCTCGATCTTGTCGAGCTTCTTCACGCGGCTCTGCACCTGGGCGGCATGGGAGGCGCGCGCCATGAAGCGCTCGATGAACTTGATCTCTTTCGACAGCATGGCCTGCTGGCGCTCGAACTGTGCCTGCTGCTGCTTTTCATTCTGGGCGCGCTGCGACTCGTAGAATTCGTAATCGCCGGAATAGGTGGTGAGCCCGCCCGCGTCGATCTCGACGATCTTGGTGACGATGCGGTTCATGAACTCGCGATCATGCGAGGTCATCATGAGCGCGCCGTCATAGCCTTTCAGGAAGGCTTCCAGCCAGATCAGGCTTTCGAGGTCGAGATGGTTGGAGGGTTCGTCGAGCAGCATGACGTCGGGGCGCATCAGCAGGATGCGGGCGAGCGCGACGCGCATCTTCCAGCCGCCCGAGAGTTTTCCCACATCGCCGTCCATCATTTCCTGCGAGAAGCTCAGGCCGTCCAGCACTTCGCGTGCGCGGCCTTCCAGCGCATAGCCGTCGAGTTCCTCGAACCGGCCCTGCACTTCGCCGTAGCGCTCGATGATCTCGTCCATCTCGTCCATGCGGTCGGGATCGGCCATGGCGGCTTCCAGCGCCTTCAACTCGGCGGCGACCTCGCTCACCGGCCCGCAGCCATTCATCACTTCCGTGACCGCGCTGTGGCCCGACATTTCGCCGACGTCCTGGCTGAAATAGCCAATGGACACGCCGCGATCGACCGAGACCTGGCCCTCGTCGGGCAGTTCCTGCCCGTCGATCATGCGAAACAGCGTCGTCTTCCCGGCGCCGTTGGGGCCGACGAGACCCGCCTTCTCGCCCTTGAGGAGCCCAGCGGAGGCCTCGATGAAGACGATCTGGCTGCCGTTCTGCTTGCTGATGTTGTCGAGGCGTATCATGCGGGCGGGCCGTCCGGAACATGCGGCGACCCTGCTGTCATCGCAGTGCGCCGGAGGAAATGCGGGAAAGAGCCTTTGAAAGGCGCTTGCGCGGGAGATACCCGATGCGCGGCCCTGCAACAAGCCGGGAAGCCCCGGCGGCGCGCTTTGCCACGCCCTGTGGCTTGACAGGCACCTGGGCATGCCACCTTCATGGCGCGAATTTTCATGGCCCGGTCACGACATCCGGCCAATCTTCGGGGATTGAAATGACGACATCGTTGTCACGGCGGGCTTGGCTCGCCACAAGCGCCTTGGCCGTCGCAGGTCTGGCCCTGCCACGCGCGGCAGGGGCGGCCACCAGCTTCGAGGGCAAGACGCTGCATTTCTACGTCGGCATTCCGCCCGGCGGCGCCTATGACCTCGCGCCGCGAATCCCGGCGGCGCATATGGGCAAGTATATTCCCGGCGCGCCGCGCATCGTGGTCGAGAACATGCCCGGCGCGGGCAGTTTGACGATGATGAACTATCTCTACAATCGCGCCGCGCGTGACGGCACCGCCATCGGCTTCCCGATGAACACGATGCTGCTGGAACCCTCCCTGAAGCTCGTCTCCGGCGCCAGCGGCAATGCGCAATTCGACCTGTCGCGCATGGCCTGGCTCGGCACGCCGGGACAGGACCCGGCCGTCGCCTGGGTCGGCGGCAATTCCCCGTTAAAGACCTTCGAGGACCTGCGCACGCGCGGCGCCAGTTTCGGCTCCACGGGCTCTGGCGCCGATTCAACCATTCTCGCCAATCTCTGCAACAAGCTGCTTGGCACGAAGATCAAGATCATTGCCGGCTACAAGGGTGCCGCCGAATATTTCATGGCCTTCGAGAACGGCGAGATCGATGGTGCCGTCACGACCTATGCCGCGCTGATGGCGGCGCACGCCGACTGGATCAAGTCCGGCCGCATCAAGATTCTCGCGCAATTTGGCACCGATCGCAGCACGGACATGCCAGACGTGCGAACCGGCATCGAACTCACCACTGACAAGCAGGCACAGGACATGCTGCGGCTCTACGGCGTGAAATTTACCGCCGCCTATCCCGTCGTCCTGCCGCCTGACGTGCCGGCCGATCAGGTGCAGGTCCTGCGCGATGCGTTCGCGGCGACGATGAAGGATCCCGACTATCAGGCGCAGCTCTCCTCCATGCGCGTCACCGGCGGCATGGTCACGCCCGCCATGGTGGAGCGCTTCATCAAGGACCTCGACGGTGCCCCGAAAGAGACGGTCGAGCAGCTGAAACAGGTTCTGGAAGGCAAGTGAACAGCATGACACATCTCGTTCTCGAACAGGACGCGTTCATGCGCATGTTCGTGCCCATGCTCGATCCCTCTGCACCGCAGGCGTTTCACGATGCCGTTGCGGATTTTTTCTCGCATGATGAGCCAGACTTCGACGGCTGGCTCGCCGCCATGCGCAACCGCATACCGGGCCTGTTCCCGGCCCGCGTCTCGCTGGCGCAGGACCAGGAACATTTCCACGCGCTGCTCGAAACAGCAGACGCCTGTCTGATCGAAAGTCTGACCTTCGGCCCGACGGAACTGGCGTGCGCGCCGCGCATCGCGGTCGTGCAGAAATATGGTGCCCTCACGCGCAACATTGATGCGGCAGCCTGCGCCGCGCGCGGCGTGCGCGTTACCGTCCAGCGCCGCCGCATCAATGTCGCGCTGGCCGAACTCGCCATGGCGCTGCTGCTGGGCATGGGCAAGCATGTGATCGAACTCAACCACGTCATCGACGAGCCGCGCCTCAACGCGGCCGGTCACACGATCCGGCCCTATGACAAGCGCTACACGGGCGGCAGCAATTTCGCGCGCATTCCGGGCCTGCGCACCCTGTTTGGCAAGACGCTGGGCGTCATTGGCTTTGGCGAAGTGGGTCGCGAAATCGCCAAACGCGCGCAGGCGTTCGAGATGCGCGTCGTCTACACGCAGCGCACGCGGCTGTCTCCCGTCGAGGAAGGCGCGCTGGGCGCGACCTGGCTGCCGCTGCACGAACTGATGGCGCAATCGGATTATCTCACCGTCAACCTGCCGGTCACGCCGCAGACCACGGGCATTCTGGGCGCGGCGGAATTCGCGGTGGTGAAACCCGGTGCCTTTCTCGCCAATGTCTCGCGGCCCGAACTCATCGACCGCGACGCCCTGTTCGCGGCGCTCGATTCGGGGCGTCTGGCGGGCTATGGCACGGATGTCTGGTTCGAGCGCCCGGCCCGGTCCGACGATCCCGTGTTCACCTACAAAAATATTGTCGCACTGCCACACACGGCGATTGCCGACCGACACAATGCCATGCTCGATATTGAGGAAATGTTCATGAAAATGTCCGATGCGCTTGTCGCACGGCAGGGAGCCTGACCATGGCGCGCGTTCCCCTGCTGGAAACCAGCGACGATCCTGAAACCCAATCGCTGATCGACCGCCTCAGAAAAGGCCGCCGCGGCCATCTGCTGGGCATCTACAAGGCGCTTCTGCACAATGCGAAACTGGCGGGAACCTGGTTCCAGCATCTCAACGCCGTGCGCTGGGAAACGACGCTCAGCGGACGCCTGCGCGAGATCCTGATCATCCGCATCGGCTGGCGGCTCGACAGCGCCTATATCATCAAGCAGCACATCCCCAGGCTCGCCGAGCCCGAGGGCCTGAGCGCTGCGGAATGCCAGCGGCTGTTGAGCGACGACATCGGCGAGACGTTTTCGGAAGCCGAACGCGCCGCCATTGCCGCGGCCGACGAATTGACAATCCGCGCCAAAATATCGGACGGCACGGCGACCGTGCTGAAGGTGTTTTATGACGATCGCGCGGTGGTCGAGATCATGGTGTTGATCGGCACCTACAACATGCACGCGCGTTTCGTCGCCGGGCTCGACATCGAGCTGGAGAAGGACTGAGGGCAGCCAAGGCACGCGCCTTTTGTTAAGCGCGGGCTAAGCTTATGATGGAGCCGCGCGGAGCCGCGCCAGTGTCGAGGCAGCATGAAACTCAAGGTTGAACCGCTGACGAAGGACGCCTTTGCCGCCTTCGGCGAGGTCGTCGAGGCGGAAGGTGCCCGCGACATCCCCATCAATCAGGGCTATGCCGTGCGCCGCAACGGGCTCGCACAGGTCGATGTCGCCCATCACGGCGGCGCCACCAATGTCTGTCTCTTCGTCGCGCAACCGCGGCCCGTGCCGATCAGGATCGAGGTCATGGAGCGCCATCCCGACGGCAGCCAGCTGTTCTATCCGTTGCAGGATCGCCCGTGGCTCGTCGTCGTGTGCGGCGATCCGCGCCAGCCCGACAGCTACCGCGCCTTCGCAGCCAGCGGACGGCAGGGCGTGAACTACGCCCGCAACGTCTGGCATCATCCCTTGCTGGTCCTCGATGCCGACAGCCGCTTCATGGTCGTCGACCGCAGCGGCCCCGGTGCCAATCTCGAAGAAATCTGTCTCGATCAGGCCCAGCCGCTCGAACTCGCTGTCGACGCCGCTGCACTGAACACCTCCGGAGCTGCCTGATGCGCACGCACAGCTATTTCTCGATCCCCGGCGGTCATCCGCCGCAGACCGACCTGCTCACCGGCCGGGCCGTTTTCACCCAGGCCTATGCGGTGATCCCCAGGGGCGTGATGCAGGATATCGTCACCAGCAACCTGCCGTTCTGGGACAGGACCCGCGCCTGGATCATTGCGCGACCGATGTCAGGATTTTCCGAAACCTTCTCGCATTATGTGATGGAAGTCGGCGCTGGAGGCGGCAGTGACACCCCCGAGCCTGACGCACGCGCGCAAGGCGTACTGTTCGTCGTCGATGGGCAGGTCGAGGTCACCTATCAGGGCGCGACACATCGGCTCGCGGCGGGCCATTACGCCTATCTGCCTGCGGGCCTGCCATGGACCCTGCGCAACACAAGCGAGGCGCCCGCCCGCTTCCACTGGATCCGCAAGATCTACGAGGCCGTGCCTGGCCTCGACAAGCCGGAACCGATCATCGCCCGGGACCAGGACACCGAGCGCGCCGTCATGCCCGGCACAGATGGCCGCTGGGCCACCACGCGTTTCGTCGATCCCGCCGACATGCGCCACGACATGCACGTCAACATTGTCACACTGGAGCCGGGCGCCGTGATCCCCTTCGCCGAGACGCATGTGATGGAGCACGGCCTCTACGTGCTCGAAGGCAAGGCCGTGTACCGGCTCAATCAGGACTGGGTTGAGGTGGAGGCCGGCGATTACATGTGGCTGCGCGCCTTTTGTCCGCAGGCCTGCTACGCTGGCGGGCCGACGCGCTTTCGCTATCTGCTCTATAAGGACGTCAACCGCCACGCGACGCTTCGCAGCTTCTAGCCCACACACCGGCGCGTTCATGCCATCGTCAAGAAACGACCAGGTCTTTTGCGCTGCGCCCCATAGCTTTTATGGCTTTCAAAGACGCTTGCGCATCGCTCAAAGAGGCGTCTGTTCGCAAATCATCCGGGGAACGCGCCATCGTCCCGGTTGAGATAGCCTGCGAGCATTTTCGTGGCTGGCATGTCCTCGATCACCACTGTCTGGTTTTTCACAGTGACAAGGCCCCGTTCGCGCAATTGCCGAAGGACGCGATTGACGTGAATGGTGCTCAGCCCCAGCGCATCCGCCAGGACGTTCTGACTCAAAGGACACGCGAAGGCCCCCTTGTCGGCAAGCCCCACGATGTGCAGTCGATCATACAGCTCGAGCAGGAGGTGCGCGGTCCGTTCCATGGCACTGCGACGGCCAATGCTCACCAGATGCTCGACCACCATGGCCTCGTCCCGCGACGCCGCCCACAGGATCGCCGCGCCGAGCCGCGGCACATCCTTGAAAAGCTCGCGCATCCGAACGGCCTGGATCCGGCTGACAACAGTATCCGTCAGCGCGGAGAAGGAATGATCCGACGTGCGCAGCAGAATGCTTCTCAGGCCGACGCAATCCCCCGGGATGGGAAAAGTGATGATCTGGCGTCCCCCATCCGACAGAAGCTTGAAGCTGCAGGCCCAACCATCATGAATAATGTAGGCCGATTGTCCGGCCTGGCCTTCATGCACGATTTCCCTGCCCTTCTTGACCTCAATCGGCGTCGACTGAAGATCGGACAGGTCAGACATGTCTTGAGCCGAAAGATCCACAAAGGCGGAAATCTTGCGCACCAAATAATCCACGTGATCTGGCATCATTGGTGCACCTGCTCTGCTTCTGCCTACTCCAACGCCGTGCTTTTCAAAGACAACAAAATAGATGTATCAGAAAAAGAAACGGTACAATAACATAGATTAGTATTGGCAATTCATTTCGACATGAGGGTCAAAAATTTGGCAAGAGTCTTCAAATAAAAATAGGCCTCTCCCGCGTGCTTTTCCTTTCCGAAAGCATAACAAATCTACGTCAGATCCCGCGGCTCTCTCGATCTGCACGTCGTGTCTCCTTGCGCCGGGCGATCTCGAGAGCCTGTCCGGGCAAGGCGTGATCGGCATGTTGCAGGACGCAAGCGCCGCCACCCGCCTCGAGCGCATCGTCGCCGGCGGGACATCGGTCCGGCACCCCTGAAAGCAGACCGCGCGCAAGCGGGGCCCTCGCCTCACGGTGGCAGCAATATGGCCCCGCGTTCGGCCTCATTGGGTGACGACAGCAGCGGTTCGTCCTCATCCTTCAGGCTGACGCCGGTCATGCCTCCTTGAAACGCTGCGGCCAGAAGCCGTGCGACCTTGCCGGCGGCCTGCTGGGGAGACAGCCCTTCAGGCCGGATGTTGGAGACGCAATTGCGGTCCGCATCTGTCTTTGCACCCGCCCTGTTGAGGGTCAGATAGGCACCCAGACTGTCTGGCGACGACAGCCCCGGCCGCTCCCCAATCAGCACCAGCACGGCGCGGGCACCCAAATTGTCGGCGATGTCGTCGCCAAGCGCGACGCGCGCCTGCCGTGCGATGACAAGGGGCGCAAGGCACCAGCCACAGGTGGCAGCCAGCGGCAGAAAGGATTCAAGGAAAGGGCGGGCCTGCCTGTGAACCGCCGCAGCGGAGAGGCCGTCGGCCACGACGATGACGAGATCTGTCGCCCGCGCATGAGCCTGCGCCTGCGCCAGGTGCGCGCGACTGTCTGCGTCGAGGCGCCGGCCAAGGTCCGGACGGCGCAGATAGATTTCGCGCGACGCGGCGGCGCTGTGCGCCATCAAACTCTTGAACCCTTGCGCGTCGAGCCATTCCACCAGGGGAGCCGCATTCAGCGGGAGATGAACGGCGTCCCGCGCCAAAGCATGCGCGGCTTGCAGCGCCAGCACCGCGTCAAGCGGCAGGCTGGCACCGGTCCGGCCCAGCGCAATGCGTGCCGGCGTCATGCTGGCAAGCGAACGGCGTTGCGGCAGATCGCTCATCACAGGCGCTCCGTGAACCCGAGAAGCGGATGCCCCGCGCTGTCGGCCAGACGGCCCTGCTCATCGGTGATCTTCACCTGCCGCAGCCAGCGCTCGAATTCCGGGGCGCGCGCGAGCCCCAGCAGATCACGGATGTAGAGTGCGTCGTGGAAGGACGTCGACTGATAGTTCAGCATGATGTCATCGCCGCCGGGCACACCCATGATGAAATTGACGCCCGCCGTTCCCAGCAGGGTGAGAAGATTGTCGAGATCGTCCTGGTCGGCTTCGGCGTGATTGGTATAGCAAATGTCGCACCCCATCGGCAGGCCGAGCAGCTTGCCGCAGAAATGATCCTCAAGCCCGGCGCGGATGATCTGCTTTCCATCATAGAGATATTCCGGCCCGATGAAGCCGACGACCGTGTTCACCAGCAAGGGATCGAAGGCCCGGCACACGGCATAGGCCCGCGCCTCGCAGGTCTGCTGGTCGAGGCCATGATGTGCATGGGCCGACAAGGCCGAGCCCTGGCCCGTTTCGAAATACATGACATTGTTGCCCACTGTGCCACGCCCGAGGCCCAGCGCCGCATCCCGGGCTTCCGCCAGCAGCGCCAGATCAATGCCGAAGGAGCGGTTGGCGGCCTGCGTGCCCGCAACCGACTGAAAGACGAGATCGACCGGTGCGCCGCGCCCGATCAATTCGAGCGTGCTCGTGACATGGGTGAGGACGCAGGACTGGGTGGGGATCTCATAGCGGCCGATCAGGTCGTCGAGCAGGCGCAGCAGGTCGCCGATCACGGCGAGATTGTCAGAGGCCGGATTGACGCCGATGACCGCGTCGCCAGCCCCGCAGAACAATCCATCCAGACAGGAGGCCGCAACGCCAGCCAGATTGTCGGAGGGGTGATTGGGCTGCAGCCGGACGGCCAGTGTGCCGGGCAATCCGATCGTGTTTCGAAACCGCGTCACCACCTGACACTTGCGCGCGACGAGGATCAGATCCTGATTGCGCATGAGCTTTGAAACAGCCGCCGCCATCTCGGGCGTCACGCCGCGCGAGATCGACTGAAGCTGCGCGCCGGTCGTGCCCGAGGCCAGCAGCCAGTCCCGAAATCCACCCACCGTCAGATGCGAAATGGGCCGGAACGCCCTCTCGTCATGCGTATCGATGATCAGGCGGGTGACCTCGTCCTCCTCATAGGGAACGAGCGCGTCCGAAAGGAAACGGGCCAGCGGCAGATCGGCCAGCGCCATGCGGGCGGCCACGCGCTGGGTCGCGCTTTCCGCGCCAAGTCCGGCGAGCATGTCGCCAGAGCGCGGCGGGCTCGCCTTGGCCATCAGATCGGCAAGGTCCGGAAAGACCCATTGCTGGCCACCGGCAAGATGTCGGAACAAGGCGCGGGCCTCCCTGGCGGTCAAGACCTGCAAAGCCACTGACGTCCGTCAGCGGTCGCTGGCCTCACATGTACAGCCACGACATACCATCGCCACACCGAGACTGCGAGACGGTTCAGCGCGGCTTGATCAAAAGCAACCGCGGCCACGACGCCCGGACACGATGCAGGACGCCCACAGCAGATCATGAGCGGGGCCGGAGATGATGAAGGCCAGCAAGCCGGTTCATGCGTGGCTCCGATCACCATCGCCTGGCGTGGCCGCCGCCGCCCCTGCCCGTCCGGGCCGGCGCGCCCGCCATGCATTTGCGGATGCGCGTCGCATCGTCGACCTTTCCGGGGCAAGGGAATAACGATAGCCCATCGGGCAGACGGAAATCGTCAGCAAGCTTCCAGATCGCAAAGCAAATATTATTTTTGTACTCATGACATGTTTTGAAAAATAATTGTTACAAAAACTCGTTTTCAGAAAAAATATACTGATATGCAGAATCGTTAATATTAAAATCAATAAATTATCTGATTTCATATTTTAGATGTCATTACTCTCTTTATTTCTTAGATAGTGAGACCTGAAGATATCTCTGACTTTGTTTAGCATGCTCTTCTCCCTTCATGCAAAATGCTTAGTAAACGAATAATTGTTATAATTTGGTTTTAGC
>CAIWVR010000402.1 GCA_903916165.1 uncultured Hyphomicrobiales bacterium
CAACGATGTCACCATCCTGCTGAAGGATGCGCTTGGCCTCAACCTGAAGATGATCGCGGGCTATCCCGATTCGGGCGCGCTGTTTCTTGCCGCCGACCGCAAGGAAATTGACGGCCGCTTCGTTGGCCATTCAGCCGTCGCGTCCTCGAAGCCTGACTGGCTGAAGCCGGACTCGCAAATGCGTGTGCTGATGCAATTCGCGCGCAAGACCCGGCACAAGGACTTTCCTGACGCGCCGACCGCGCGCGAAATGGCGCCCAATGCGCGCGCGCTGGCGCTCGTCGAGCTGGCGGAAATTCCCTATTCGCTGTCGCGCCCCTTCGTCGCTCCCCCCGGCCTGCCGCCGGAGCGCGCGAGCGCCTTGCAAAAGGCGTTTCTCGACGCCAATGCCGACCCCGACTACCTCATCGAGGCGCAGAAGATCGGCGTCGACGTGAGCCCGGTCGGCGCAAAAGAGGCCGCCGAGATGATCGACAAGCTCGCCGCCGCGCCGCCGGACCTGCTCGACTATATCAAGAAGCTGCAATGACACCCGTCTCGTCATTGCGAGGAGCAAAAGGCGACGCGGCAATCCATCTTCGGGTGGCAGCCGCCAGCTGGATTGCCACGTCGCTTCGCTCCTCGCAATGACGAGGCAAATGGGGACAAACCATGAAAACCATCCTGAAAGCAGCGACCGCCCTCATCCTCACCGCGACCGCGCTCCCCGCGCAGGCGCAGGCACCGGCTGATTTCTACAAGGGCCGCACCATTCAGGTGGTCGTCGGCTATGGACCGGGCGGCGGCTATGATGTCTATGCCCGCGTGCTGGCGCGTTACTTCGGCAAATATATGCCGGGCACTCCGCAGATGGTCGTGCAGAACATGCCCGGTGCCGGCTCGCTGGTCGCCGCCAATTATCTCTACAATGTCGCGCCAAAGGACGGCACCTCCTTCGGTGCCTTCGCGCGCAACATCCCGCTCATCTCCGTGCTCGGCGGCAATGCATCGGTGAAATATGATGCGCGCAAATACACCTGGCTCGGTTCGGCCTCGTCCTATGAGGAGGATTCCTACCTCATGTGGGTCCGCAAGGACGCCAAGGTGAAATCGCTGGCCGATATCCAGAAGCCGGGCGGCGAACCGGTTGTGCTCGGGGGCACGGGCGAGGGTGCCACCGGCAATGATGTGCCGATCATCCTGCGCGAGGCGCTTGGCCTCAATATCAAGCAGATTGTCGGTTATCCCGATTCCAACGCGATCTTCCTCGCCATCGAGCGCAAGGAAGTCGATGGACGCACCACTGACCTCTCCTCCGTGCGCACCAATCGCCCTGAATATCTGAAACCGGATTCGGTCATGACAACGTTCATGCAATTCGGACGCGCCACGCGCCATCCTGACTTTCCGGACGTGCCAACGGCGCGCGAACTGGCGAAGGATGCCAAGTCGCGCGAGTTGATCGAGCTGACAGAATTGCCCTATGTGCTGTCACGTCCCTATGTCGCGCCGCCCGGCCTGCCCGCCGACCGCGCGGCGGCCTTGCAGAAGGCGTTTATGGATATGTGGAAAGATCCCGACCTGCTGGCCGAGGCCGAAAAACTCGGCATTGGCATCACGCCCATCGACGGCAAGGCGGTGCTGGCGCTGATCGACAAGATCGCCGCAACGCCGCAGGTGCAACTCGACCGCGTGCGCACGCTGCTGGACGAGGGCAAGGGGGCGAAGTGACGATGGCGGGCCACAGGCCCCACCTCGTCATTGCGAGGAGCGAAGCGACGCGGCAATCCATCTGGCGGCTGCCGTTTAGATGGATGGCTTCGCTTCGCTCGCAATGACGACGCAGAGGGAGGAACGAATGAAACGCATTCTCTTGGCGGCGACGGCGCTTGTCGCCTCGTTCCTCCACGCGCCCGCGCAAGCCCAACCCGTCGACGACTTTTATCGCGGACGCAATCTGATGCTTGTCGTCGGCTACGGGCCGGGCGGCGGCTATGACGTCTATGCGCGCGTGATGGCGCGCTTCATCGGCCGGCATGTGCCCGGCAATCCCAATGTCGTCGTGCAGAACATGCCCGGTGCCGGCTCCCTGCTCGCCACCAATTTCCTTTACAATACCGCACCGAAGGAGGGCTCCACCATCGGCGCCTTCGCGCGCGACATGGCGCTGATGGGCGTGCTCGGCGGCAATGCCAACACGCGCTTCGATCCGCAGAAATTCACCTGGCTCGGCACTGTCGCCAGCGGTGCCGACGACGCCTATCTGATGATCGCGCGCAAGGATTCCGTCATCAAGTCCATTGCCGACGCCCGCAAACCCGGCGGGCCGCCCCTCGTGCTCGGCGGCACCGGCGAAGGTGCAGGCGGCAATGACTGGGCCAATATGCTGCGCGACACCATCCCGCTCAATCTGAAGATGATCGCAGGCTACCCCGACAGCGCCGCCATGTTCCTCGCCATCGAGCGCCGCGAGATCGACGGACGCTCGCTCGATTATTCATCGCTGAAATCCTCGCGGCCCGACTGGCTGAAGCCCGGCTCACCCGTGCATGTCATCCTGCAGTTCGGGCGGCGCACGCGGCACCCGGATTTTCCCGACATCCCGACCGCGCTCGAACTCGCGCCCAATGACCGCGTGCGCCAGCTGATCGACATGGCAGAGCTCTCCAACACATTGTCGCGGCCATTTGCGGCACCGCCCGGCATTCCCGACGATCGCGCCCGCGCCCTGCAACTGGCCTTTATGGCGGCCTGCAACGATCCCGAGCTTCGCGCGGAAGCAGAAAAGCTGCGCATCGACATCAGCCCGCTCGATGCGGCGGGCGTGCGCGACGTGATCGACAAACTGGCGGCCACCCCAAAAGATGTGCGTGATTGGATGCGGCAAATCCGCTACGAAAGCGACAAGAAGGGCGGCTAGGCCCGGAACGGTTCAACAAGCAAGAAGAGGAAAATCATGCCCCACGATGCAAGCGAAGGCTCCCACTGGCACGAGCCGAAGGCAGGCGAAAACGCCGGCACCGGCACGTTCTCGCGCCCTTCCATGCCCTATGACCGCTTCATGGAAGCCGAAGGCATTCCCGTTCACCGCGCCATCGGCGTGCATCGCGTGCACGACCTGCCGATGAAGCCCTGGGCCCGGCTCGGCGGACGCGGCACCTATATCCAGCTCTTCGGGACCGAGGGGCTGTGGGGCATGTATGTCGTCGAGATCCCGCCCGGCGGCGCGCTCAACGCTGAAAAGCACATGTATGAGAAGCAGGTTTTCGTGGTTGAGGGCCGCGGCTCCACCGAGATCTGGAACGACGGCCAGACGAAAAAGCAGACGTTCGAATGGCAGAAGGGCTCGCTGTTTGCGATTCCGCTCAACGCCAACCATCGCTTCGTGAATGCGTCGAGTTCGCCGGTGCTGCTGCTGTGCGGCACGACCGCGCCCAACATCATGAACCTCGTCGACAATCCGCATTTCGTCTTCAACTGCCCGTATAATTTCACCGACCGCTATTCAGGCGCCGATGATTACTTCAAGCCCAAGGACGATCTCGAGCCCGACCCCGTGCGCGGGCTGGCGATGAAGCGCACCAACTTCATCCCCGACATCATCAATTGCGAAATGCCGCTCGATAACCGGCGCTCGCCGGGCTATCGCCGGCTCGAGCCGCATATGGGCGCGCAGCGCTTCCACCTGTGGATCGGCCAGCACGAGACGGGCCGCTATTCCAAGGCGCATTGCCACGAGAGCGCGGCGATCCTGATCTGCGTCAAGGGCAAGGGCTATACCTACACCTGGCCGGAAGGTCTGGGTCCGCGTCCCTGGGAAGCCGGCAAGGGCGAGAAGGTGATGCGCCAGGATTATGAATTCGGCGGCATGGTGTCGGCCGCGCCGATGTCGGGCGACTGGTTCCACCAGCATTTCGGCGTCAGCAAGGATCCGCTGCGCTTCACGGCCTGGTTTGGTGCCAACAACCATTCGGCGCTGAAGCCCGGACGCCCCGGTGAGGCAATGGCCGACATCTGGGCCATCGACATCAAGAAGGGCGGCCGCGCCATTCCCTATAATGACGAGGATCCGGCGATCCGCAAGGAATTCGCAGAAACCCTTGCGGCAGAAGGTGTTCCGTCGCGCATGGAAGAGAAGCTGTACGACAAGGATTGAGAAGATCGGCGCGAAGCGGTCATTTAGATGCCCCACGTGGGGCCAAGATGGATTGCTTCGTCGCTTCGCTCCTCGCAATGACGAGCTTTTGAGTCTTCGTCATTGCGAGGAGCCGAAGGCGACGCGGCAAGCCATCTTGCGCTATTTGCCGCGAAACGGATGGCTACGCGTCCCGCCGTCAGCCGATATCGACGACCACGCGTCCGCGCACCCGGCCCTGCACGATGTCGCGCGCGACGTCCATGACCCCCTCGAAGGGAACATGTGTCGTCATGGCGGCGAGTTTGTCCTTATCCATCTCCCTGGCCAGTCGACCCCATGCCTCGATGCGCCGCGCCTTCGGACATTGCACGCTCTCGACCCCCAGCAGCGCGACCGCACGCAGGATGAAAGGTGCCACGCTGGTCGGCAGATCCATGCCCTGGGCAAGGCCGCAGGCGGCAATGGCACCATTGTATTTGGTGGCCGCCAGCAGATGCGCCAGCGTCAGCGAGCCCACCGAATCAATTCCCGCCGCCCAGCGTTCCTTCATCAGCGGACGGGGTGCGCCCTCGAAATCCTTGGTGTCGATGATCTCGTCGGCACCCATGACTTTCAGATAATCAGCCTCCTCCGGCCGCCGCGTCGAGGCGATGACGTGGAAGCCCGCCTGTTTCAGAAGCGCAATCGCGACGGAGCCGACGCCGCCAGCGGCTCCCGTGACAACGGCAGGTCCCATGGCCGGAGTGATGCCGTGCTTTTCCAGCGCCATGAGGCAGAGCATGGCGGTATAGCCTGCCGTGCCAATGGCCATTGCCTGACCCGCTGAAAGCCCGGCCGGCAAGGGGACCAGCCAGTCACCCTTGAGCCGCGCTCTTTGCGAAAAGCCACCGAAATGGCCTTCGCCCACGCCCCAGCCATTCAGGATCACAGGATCGCCCGGCTTGAACGCGTCAGACGACGAGGCTTCAACGACGCCGGAAAAATCGACGCCGGGAATCATCGGGAATTTGCGCACGACCGGCGACTTGCCGGTGATGGCGAGTCCGTCCTTGTAATTCACTGTCGAATGGGTGACCCGCACGGTGACGTCGCCATCCATCAGCTCGCTCTCGTCGAACTCTGCAAAAGCTGCGCGATAGCCCGCGTCATCCTTGTCGATTCGGACGGCTTTGAACTTGGACATGGGCTCTTCTCCCTGAGTTCGTCATTGCGAGGGGGGCGAAGCCCGACGCGGCAATCCATCTTTGTGTGGCTGCCGCCAGATGGATTGCCGCGTCGCTTCGCTCCTCGCAATGACGAACGAAGATTGGCTGGCGATGTTCGAACGTCAAGCAGCGGCGACTTCAGCCTTTCGGACGACCGGCTTTTCCACCACCGGCAGGTTGATCAGCGCGGAGACAATGCCCAGCGTGATCGAAAGACCCCAGACGATGTTGTAGGACCCCGTCGCCTCGCGCAACACGCCACCCAGAAGAACGCCGAAGAAGCCACCGACCTGATGCGAGAAAAAGGCGAAACCATAGAGCATGGCAAAATAGCGCGTGCCGAACATCTGCCCGATGAGGCCCGACGTCGGCGGCACGGTCGACAGCCACAGCAGTCCTGACAGCGCGCCAAACAGATAGGCGCTGGTGGCCGAGGGCGGCATCAGCAGAAAGGCCACCGTGACCAGGGAGCGGCCAAAATAAATCATCGAGAGGATATAGCGGCGCGGCATGCGGGTGGAATAATAGCCTGCCGTCAGCGAGCCCACGATGTTGAACAGGCCGACGAGTGCAAAGGCCCAGTAGCCGACCTGCGGCGCCAGCCCGGCTTCGACAATGTATTTCTGGAAATGCACGGTGATGAAGGCAAGCTGGAAGCCACAGGTGAAAAAGCCGAGCACCACAAGCACATAAGAGCGATGGCCCAGCGCCTCGACGATGGCCTCGCGCGTCGTCTGTTGCTTCGGTGCGCCGCTCGCGGGGGCAACATTGGGCTGGCTGGCGACAGCAAGCGAGAGCGGCAGGATGGCGAGCATCAGCACGGCGAAGAACACGGCCGTCCATTGCCAGCCGAATGACTGGATCAGCCCACCCGACAGCGGCGTGAACAAGAATTGTCCGAACGAGCCCGCCGCCGTCACGGCACCAAAGCCCATCGAGCGTTTGCTTTCAGGCAGGAGCTTCGCCAACGCGCCGACAACCAGCGACATGGCGCAGCCCGACAGGCCGAAGCCGATCAGCACGCCAGCGGTGAGCGTGAACAGGGTTGGCGTGTCGGCAACCGACATCAGCGCGAGCCCGGCCGCATAGAGCAGCGCGCCGCCCGAGAGCACGCGCACCGAGCCGAACTTGTCGGCAAGCGCGCCAGCGAAGGGCTGGCCCATGCCCCACAGCAGGTTCTGGATGGCGAGCGCGAAGGAAAACGTGTCCGACCCCCAGCCGTAGGCGGAGAGGATCGGCAGCTGGAAGTTGCCCGAAGAGGCACGCGGGCCAAAGGTCAGCATGGAGATGGCGCAGGCGGCGACGATGATGAGTTCAGGCGGCACTGCGCCCCGCTTGCGTGCTGTCTCGCTCATGCCACCCCCGCGGGCCAGGCCGAAGCCATCTCCGGATGCTTCTGGCCATCGTCCATCCTGATGGTTACCTTGGGTGCCGGTCAAAAACAAACAGAAGAATGATGCAACTCACCCGAGCGCCTCGCCTCACGCCCTCCTCTCCGCTCGGCTGCGACCGACGCATGCGATTCCCCTCCCCCTTGTGGGGAGGGCGACCCGCCGAAGGCGAGCGGGGTGGGGGTCGACGCGACGCGGCCAGATCCGGCCACGCAAAGATGGATTGCCGCGTCGCTTCGCTCCTCGCCATGACGAGGCTCAAGGGCATGGATTGCCGCGCGTGAGCGACGACACCGACAAGAAGCCGCCGCTGTCGCATCGCGAGACGCTGGTCATCATCATCGGCGTGCTGCTGCCGCTGTTTCTGGGCGCACTGTCGCAGACCATTGCGGCCAGCGCCTTGCCGACGATCGGGCAGGCGCTCGGCGCGACCGGCGACCTGTCCTGGGTCATCACCGCCTATCTGCTGACCCAGACCGCCGCCACGCCGCTGTTTGGCAAATTTTCCGACACGCATGGGCGCCGCGCCACCATGCAGATTGCGATCTGGGTGTTCATTGCGGGCTCGGTCGCCTGCGCGCTGGCCCCCAATATCGCCACGCTCGTCGCCGCCCGCGCCATGCAGGGCGTGGCGGCCGGAGGCCTGACGTCCATCCCGATGACCGTGCTCGGCGATCTCGCGCCACCCAAATACCGGGCGCGCTATTACACCTATTATTCGCTGGTCTACATCACCGCCGGCGCGATGGGGCCGGCGCTCGGCGGCTTCTTCGCCGAATATGTCCATTGGTCGGCGATCTTCTGGTTCGGCGTGCCCTTCGCCCTGCTGGCGCTGGTCGTAACCAACCGGCTGCTCCTGAAGCTGCCGTCCTTCCACCGCTACCACAAGCTCGATCTCGCGGGCGCGCTGCTGATCGTGGGTGCAAGCCTGTCGGCCATGTTCGTGCTGACGGCGGGCGGCAAGACTTATGCGTGGGATTCGCCGCAGATCGCGGGCCTGGCGATCGCGTCCGCACTGATGTGGGTCGGCTTCGTGCGCCGCATGCAAACAGCGCCGGAGCCGCTGATCCCGCTCGACATTGTCACCAACCGCATCGTCGGCTGGGCGGTCATCGCCAATGCCCTGGGCTGGAGCGGGATCATCGGACTCAACATCTACCTGCCGGTCTGGCTGCAAAGCATGTCGGGCATGACACCCTCACAATCGGGCCTGTCGCTGATGATCGTGATGATCAGCCTCAATCTCGGCGCGCTCGTCGGTGCGCAGCTGGCGTCACGCATCACGCATTACAAAAGGATCCCCCTGGTCTCGCTCGTCGTCTGCATCGGGGCGACGCTCTGGATGGCCTGGCACAGCGCCGGCATGGGGTCCATCGAATTGCAGATCGTGCTGGGCCTGTGGGGCTTCTCGTTCGGCCCCGTGGCACCCGTCACGTCGGTGGCGATGCAAAACACCATGCCGCAGCACCGGCTGGGCACAGCGGTCGGCTCAATGGCCTTCGTGCGCGGCCTGTTCTCGACCTTCATCGTCGCCATCTTCGGCGTCATCGTGCTGCACACGCTGCCCGGCGCAGATGTGCGCGACGCCCTGCACGGCGGCGATCTGGCGCGTGCTGCGAGCGCTTTCCGGACCCTGTTCCTGTTGGCTGCCGGCTGCCTCGGGGCATCGCTCGTGGCGCTGCTGTTCATGGAGGAGCGGCCGCTGCGGACCAAGCGGCCGGGGTAGGCCGTCATTGCGAGCGGAGCGAAGCAATCCAGGCCCGAGTCGTCGAAATCACACGCGACGTCAGCCTCACGCGGGGCCTCTGGATTGCTTCGCTGCGCTCGCAATGACGAGGCAAAGGCAGCGCGTCACGACGAGGAACGCCGCAGCGCGGGAGAAGGTGGCACCAGCCACCTCACATATTCGGATAATTCGGACCGCCGCCGCCCTCGGGCGTCGCCCAGACGATGTTCTGCGCCGGATCCTTGATGTCGCAGGTTTTGCAATGGACGCAATTTTGCGCATTGATCACGAAGCGCGGGTCTTTCTTCTCGGCCTCGTCGCCGTGGACGATCTCGTACACACCCGCCGGGCAATAGAGCCGCGCCGGTTCGCCGTAGCGCGGAAGATTGTCGCGCACGGGCACGTTCGGATCCTTCAGCTTCAGATGGACCGGCTGGTCTTCCTCGTGATTGGTGTTCGACAGGAAAACGGAAGACAGCTTGTCGAACGAGATTTTCCCGTCGGGCTTGCCGTAGACGATGGGCTTCACGTCGGCGAGCGGCTTCAGCGTCGCGTGATCGGGCTTGCC
>CAIWVR010000403.1 GCA_903916165.1 uncultured Hyphomicrobiales bacterium
GCATCGACCGGGTCGCCGGCCTGCAGGATTCCAGATAGACGTCAGATTCACCCGGAAGATTGCAGCGCAGCCATCCAGGGCCTCACGGGAGGCCTCCGGCTAGCCGCGCCGCTGCCGCGCCATGCAATGAGGAACATCACCCCACGAGGTCGAGCGTGCCCCTGGCCCAGATCTCGTCCATGCGGAACGCGCGTGGAATGATCTGCTGCTCGGTCGCATATTGATTGATCGCCTCGATCATCGCGCGGTTCGGCTCGACGCCAAACGGCATCGGGTCCTTGCCGGTGATCTCCATGATCTTCAGCGCGGTCTGGTCGTTCTTGGTCGGCGCGGCAACGCCCGCGCGCAGCGTCTCGACATAAGCTTGCTTGGCTTTCGCGAAGGTCTCGAAAATATCCCTCGCAAGGTCCGGATGCGCCTCGAGCAATTCGTCCTTCACCACCAGCGTGTGGTTGATCGGATAATGGCCACGCATGCGCAAAGCCTCGAAGCCGACCTGCGCCGGATTGGGGATCAGCGGCTTGATGTCGGGATGATCCATGACGACGCCCGATGCCGCCACGAGTTCGCCTGACAGGAGCATGTCCTCGATCTTCTTGCCGGGCTCGATGCTGACGACATTGCCCGGTGCCTTATATTCGGCGACATGCTCGTCACCCGACAGCACCCAGGTAATCTTGGAGAGATCGACGCCATATTCATGCTGCAAGATCGAGCGCGCCCAGACACCGGCCGTGACCGTATAGCCACGATTGACGCCCACCTTCTTGCCTTCGAGCTGCTTGGGATCGGTGATGCCGAGCTTCGTGTTGGTCACGATGGCGCCATGGTGGAAGGCGCGGAACGGAAACACCGGAATGGCGGTGAATTTCTTGCCATTCGCCTTGGCGCAGAGATAGGTCGTGATCGCCATTTCAGAAATGTCGAATTCCAGCCCGCGCACCATGCGGCGGAACGCCTGGATGATCTGCGCCACCTCCTCGAACTCAAATTCGAATGTCTGCGGGCGGATGCTGCCATCCTTCAGCGCCTGCGTGTGGCCAAGCGTCTGCAGGGCGGTGTGAAGTTTCATCATGAGGTTAACTCCCTATTGCTTGTTTGTTTTGCCTCGTCATTGCGAGGAGCCGGAGGCGACGCGGCAATCCATCTTCGGGTGGCTGCCGCTAGATGGATTGCCGCGTCGCTTCGCTCCTCGCAATGACGGCGTCACATCTTGAAAGGATCGACCCAGGCCTGCTCCAGCGGCACGCGCCTCGGGATCATGCCCTGTTTCCAGGCCGTGTCTTCCAGTTTCAGGATCGTCGGCATGTTGAATTCCATGCCATGCGGCAAGGGATCGGGACCGACAATCTGCGAGATTTTCCTGTATTTCTTCTCGTTGGGACCATCGAGTTCGCCAGACGCCATCCGCGCCAGCCAATCCTGCTTGGCTCTCTCAAATGCGTCGTAGAGCGAGCGTGCGACCCAGGGATGCTCGGCGAGCACGCTGTCCTTGACGACGATGGTCGCGTGCATCGGATAGATGCCTGTGCGCTTGTACCATTCGGCCTCCAGCTCATGGGCATGGGGGAAGAGGTCGGGCCACATGCTCGTGTCCTCGGTCTTCCAGCCGCCTGCCGGATCGCCCGAGCGACCGATGCCGGCATTGGCCGCAAAGCCCGCCGCCAGTTCGCCATCCTTCATCATCTGGAAGAGCGACTTGCCCTGCGTGTGGATGACATTTTCCGGCAACGTCAGCTGCTGGACATGCTCCTCGTCGTCGACGACCCACGTCACCTTGGATGTGTCCATGCCGAATTCGTCGATGAAAATACCGCGCGTCCAGACACCGGTCGTCACCGAATAGGCGCGCACGCCGACTTTTCTGCCCTCGAGATCCCTGGGGTGCTTGATGCCCAGTTCCGGGCGCACCAGCAGGCCGCCATGGTGGAAATGGCGCGTGACGAAGATCGGCAGCGCGACGAAGGGCGCGCCATAGGCGCGGGCAATCATATAGGTGGTCGGCGCGATCTCGCAGACATCGAACTCGACCTGGCGCACCATGCGGCGATAAGCGGCGATCTGCGGATTGACGGTGATGAATTCGGGCTCAATGCCCTCGATCTCGATGGAACCGTCACGGATCTTCGACGTGTGCGGATATTCCGCGATCGCCAGCTTGAGCGGGATTTTCTTGGCCAAGTCTTGTCCTCCTAGCAGCAGTCGCAGCCCATCCCGTCCAGGACGATCAGCGCGTTTTTCATCCAGGACGGCGGCAGGTCGTCTTCCACGACGTCGACCACCGGCTTGAACACCTTGTAATGCCGCCGCTGACCGTCTTCTGTCCAGAAGGCGATGACGGTTTCCAGTGGCGGGCAGCCGGGCAGCGCGCATTCCAGCTCGTTGACCATCACGACATCGTCTTCGTTCAGACGGAAACGATCGCGCACCCATTGCTTGACGCGGGCGATGGCCGCACGGTCCTGTGCCGTCTTGTTGCGCGCACCGAGACGAAACGGGCTGTTGCCAACGGTATTTTGCTGCGCTGCAGCATCGTCATTCATGCTGGCTCCGAAAACCCGCGCGCCCTGTGCGCAACCTGCAAGACCAAAACGCGCTTGACCGCGCCGATGCGCGCAAGATACGTAAGCACCCTCTACAACGAAAGGGGAATATCATGGTGGAAAAAGTTCTTGCCTCGGTGAAGACAGGCGCGAGCAAGCTGGAAATCCGTGAATTCCCCATGCCGGAGATCCCGATCGACGGCGCGTTGATGAAGATGGAAGTCGCCGGCATCTGCGGCACCGACGTGAAGATGTTCAAGGA
>CAIWVR010000404.1 GCA_903916165.1 uncultured Hyphomicrobiales bacterium
CGGCCATGTTGCGGCCGTGGGTCGTGGTGCGGGAACGATAAGCAGGCATGAGGATCACCAGGGTCAGGAAAACGGCCGCACGGGCGGCTCAGGCTCCCGGGGTTGAGGCACCGGACGCGTAAAGCGGCTACACAGATAATGGAGGTTCATGGCGAGGTCAAAGAACAGGGCACCACACGTGACCGATCCCTCCCCGACTCCGTCCAGATGGCCCCGGAAGCGCGGCCTGCCGGCGGGCCGCCCTTTTGGCGTGTCCACATCGACCAGCCGGGCTTGCGCGGGACTTGCGCCTGTGCTGCCCTGATTTCCGGAGCGTGATCACGACATGACACAAAAGATCAGCAGGGTGATGACGCCCGCACAATGGGCGATGCTCGTGCTGCTTTCCCTGCTGTGGGGCGGCTCGTTTTTCTTTGCAGGTGTCGCTGTGCGGGAAATTCCGCCGGTGACGGTCGCGCTGGCGCGCGCGGGCGGTGCCGCGCTGATCCTGAATTTGGTCCTGCCGCTGATCGGTCAGCGCCTGCCGTTCACGCGCGCGGCCTGGATCGCCTTTGCGATCATGGGCGTCATCAACAATGTTGTGCCCTTCACCCTGATTTTCTGGGCTCAGGGGCATCTGGCGAGCGGCCTGGCCTCCATCCTGAACGCGACCACACCGCTGTCGGCCATTCTCGTCGCGCATGTCGCGACACAGGATGAAAAAATGATTGGCAGCCGTCTGGTCGGCGTGCTGATCGGCTTTGCAGGCGTCGCGACCATGATCGGGTTCGATGTGCTGGAAGGTGTCGGCACCCATGTGACTGCGCAGTTTGCACTGGTGCTGGCGGGTTTTTCCTATGCATGCGCCGGCGTTTACGGACGACGTTTTTCAAAAATGGGGATCACGCCCATGGCGACAGCGACCGGACAGGTGACGATGTCTGCGCTGTTCCTGTGCGGAGCATCCGCCTTTGTCGATGCGCCGTGGGCGTTGCCGTCGCCATCTCCCGAGACATGGCTGGCGCTCGCTGGCCTTGCAAGCCTGTCGACTGCGCTGGCCTATGTGATCTACTTCCGGCTTCTGGCCGTCGCCGGCGCGACAAATCTGCTGCTCGTCACCTTTCTGATTCCCGTGAGCGCCATCGCCATGGGCGTGTGGATTTTGGGCGAACAGCTGGCGGCGCGTCACTTTGTCGGTCTCGCGGTGATCGGAATCGGCCTGGCCTGCATCGACGGACGTTTGCTGCGCCTGCTTGGACGCGGCGAGGCCTTCCAAAGCGGCAAGCCCTGAGGCATGATCGCCCTCTCAGCGCGCCCTTCAAGAGCGCGCGACAAGAGGAGGAATTTGGCATGGCTTTTTCGGCATGGCGCGGCATTGCGGGCATCATTCATCCGACGCTGCGTCCCGGCGCGACGGAGGAATTCATTCGCCTGTTGCCTGAAGGCATCGGCGTCATTCCGTTGTTTCTCAACATCAGCCGCGGCACGCGTGAGGAATTTGGCACGGTGATGGGCGCTTACGAGCAGCAGATTGCGCTCTGCGCCGAGCAGGGCTCCGACGCGATTCATCCCAATGGCGCGCCGCCCTTCATGGTGCTCGGCCGCGAGGCTGAAACGCGGCTCATCGGCGGCTGGGAAGAGAAATACAAGACGCCCATCTTCACCTCCGGACAGAACCACGTCGCCGCGCTTCGTGCGATGGGCATAAAGTCCATCGTCGGTGCGACCTATTTTCATGGCGAGATCAACGAAAGTTTCGCGGCCTATTTCCGTGACGCCGGCTTCGATGTGCGGTGCATGGCGGGGATCGACGTGCCCTTCAACAAGGTGCAGGAACTGTCGGGCGAACTCATCTATGCCCATATCAAAAAGAGCTATCTGCAAGCGGGCGGTGCCGACGCCATCTACATGCTGGGTTCTGGCTGGCGCACGCTGCATATTGTCGACATGCTCGAACGCGACCTTGGTGTGCCGGTCATTCACCCTGTGCCGGCGCGCGTCTGGGAATTCCAGAAGCGCCTGCACGTGAACGAGCCGCGTTCGGGTTACGGACGTTTGCTTGAAACGCTGCCTGCCATGGTGTGAACCTTGGGGCGTTGCGCCGTCGGTGCCGACGCCTGCAGCCAGCCCGCGATGGTGCGCCATTCGCGGGCGAGCGTGCCGGCACCCAGAAAGAGCGCGTAATGCCCGCAGGGGGCAACAAGGCTGCGCTGGCGTGACTTCGACGTCCCGACAAGGGAGAGGATGGAAAGCGCCTGCATTTTGGGCGTGATCTCGTCGAGGGCACCGGCCAGCACGAACAGCGGAATCTTGATCGTTCGCAGGTCGATGATTCGGCCGAGTGCGACAAAGGTGCCCTTGGCGAGCTGGTTTTCCGCAAAAATCCTGGTCAGCAGGTCGCGCGCATAGCGTCCGGGTAGATCGACGCTGCGGCCTGCCCAGTCTTCGAAGGCGGAGATGGCGTTGAGATCGGCGCGCGCGAAGGAGGCCGGATTGCGCTGCATCGTCTCAAGCGCTGCGCGTTCCTGTCCCTGTCTTGCGGTGAGCGGCGGCAGGCTTTGGGTGCCGCAGACGATGCCGTCGTCGGGTAATTCGGCACAGGCGATCGATTGTTGGGCGAATCGGGTCATCAGCGACGGGCGAATGCCCGTGTCCATCGGTGTTCCCGCAAGGACCAGCCGCTTGATCTTGCCGGGAAAGCGCGCCGCATGGAGCACGGCGAGGCAGCCACCGATGCCGAGGCCGACGACATGGGCCGCGCCGCCGAGATCGTCGATCGCGGCGTTCAGTTCCGCCAGATGATCGTCGAAGGAGGCATGCGCCGCATCGGGGCGGGCGTCGATCCAGTCCGTCACAAAGACGCCGCCGCCGCCCTGGGCTGCGCCCAGCGCCTGGACGAGGGAATGGCCACGCATCAGGTCGATGAAGCCAGCATCATGCGCCGCGAAGGGTGCCACGATCAGGGTCGGCAGAGTGCCGGACCTGCGCTTGCCAAAGGCGCGCAGGCGCATCGTCCGATAGGTTTCAACGATACGGTTTTCGCTGACGAAAAGAGCAGTTTCGGGACGCGGCCTATCCAGGCATTTTTGGAACTGGCTCAGCCAGTTTCCAGAATGGGTGGTGGCCAATGGAGCGGCACGGTCGGCGGTGCCGCCGTGGCTGACGGATTTATTCATTTGAAATTCCTTGAAAAAACGCATTTTCAGCGGGACCGACAGGCCCGGGCGTCGCAACGTGACGCAAAAGGAGAACACCCAGCTTGGGCTGGATGTTCCCTCTTTTCATAAAAATACTTTTATTCAGGCATGACAGAGCGTCAGACGCGCGCCCGCTTGGCCGCGTCGATCATGCCCCAGATCCGTGCCGAGGTGGCAGGCATGGGCACATCGTCAATGCCGAAGACGCTGAGCGCATCGGCGAGCGCATTGGCGACTGCAGGCAGGGCGCCCACGCAGCCGGCCTCGCCCGCGCCCTTGACGCCCAGCGGGTTGGTGGCTGTGGGCACCGGATTGCTCTTCACCTCGATGGCGCAGAAATTATCGGCATGCGGCATGGCATAGTCGATGAAGGAGCCCGCCAGCAGCTCGCCACTCTGCGGATCATAGGTCAGGTCTTCCATCAGCATCTGGCCGACGCCCTGCGCGATGCCGCCATGGATCTGTCCCTTGAGCAGCAGCGGGTTCAGGACATTGCCGACATCGTCCACGACATTATAGCGCACGATGTCGACCTTGCCGGTCTCCTCGTCGATTTCGAGCTCGCAGACATGGCTGCCATTGGGATAGTTCATCAGATCGTTGGCATAGACCGCGCTCGCGACCAGGCCGAC
>CAIWVR010000405.1 GCA_903916165.1 uncultured Hyphomicrobiales bacterium
CGCCGGCCTCGAGCAACAGGACCTTGGACTTGCCATCGGCTGAAAGACGGTTGGCCAGAACGCAGCCCGCTGATCCTGCGCCCACAATGATGTAGTCAAACATGTTGGTTCCTGACATTCCCGGCCCTGTCCTAATTTTATCGTTGTCTGAGCTGATATTGCGCTGCCTTGACGTCCGCGTGAAGCCCTGCCGTTGCGGCAACTGTGCGGTTCCTTTGCCGATTAGACCGCTGGCCTTGACTCTCCTAGCGTCAAGCCCTTCCGATGGATGCAAAATCACGCAATGGGAGATTTGACCGTGGCCACCCTACCGACCTTTGACACAATCCTTTTGGACATTGCTGATGGTATTGCCACCATCACGCTGAACCGTCCGGACAAGATGAATTCCTTCACCAACGGCATGATGTTGGACATGATCGCGGCCCTGGATCACACCGACGCCAATGATGACGTCAAGGCTGTGATCATTACCGGTTCGGGCCGCGCCTTCTGTGCCGGTGCCGATCTCTCCGCAGGCGCTGCGACCTTTGACTATGACAAGGCGAGCGGGACAGGGCGCGAAGAGGGTTTGGTCAATGGCGTCTATCGCGATGGCGGTGGTCGGTTGACCCTGCGCATTTTCGAAAGCTTGAAGCCCGTCATCGGCGCGATCAATGGCGCTGCTGTCGGCATTGGCGCGACCATGCAGTTGCCGATGGATATTCGTTTGGCCACGCCGGAGGCCAAGTACGGGTTCGTCTTTGCACGTCGGGGCATTGTGCCAGAAGCCTGCTCGTCCTGGTTCCTCCCGCGTCTGGTGGGCATTTCGACGGCGCTGGAATGGTGCTATTCGGGCCGGATCTTTACGGGCCAAGAGGCCTGCGATCGCGGTCTGGTCCGTTCGGTTCACACCGCCGAAGACCTGCTGCCCGCCGCCCGCGCCATTGCGCGCGACATTATCGACAATACCGCGCCCGTGTCCGTGTCCCTGACCCGTCAGATGATGTGGCGCATGCTGGGTGCCGACCATCCTATGGAGGCGCACAAGATTGACAGCCGCGCCATCCAAGAGCGGGGCAAGGCCGCCGACTCCAAAGAAGGCGTTAGCTCCTTCCTCGAGAAGCGTCAGCCGTCCTATCCGAATAAGGTCTCTACTGACATGCCAGGCTTCTTCCCTTGGTGGTCAGAGCGTCCATTCGCCTAATTATTGACACAGGTTCCCGCCTAGTCTTTCGCAAGCGCGAAGGCTAGGCACCGCTGGCCCGAGTTCTCCGAGCGGAATTTTTAGTTCTTCAAGCCCTGCGTTCGTCCTTTTGAAAATATCACAATGCTAAAATGACATTAATCGCGTCAAATGTTGGATGGATTGACGTCTTCCGTAACGATCTGCCCCCATTATCATGAGCAGCCATTGATAGTTGTCATAGCCATGCCTATGTTCAAGGCATCATTCATTTTGGGGTGATAGAAACGAAATCGAGACTTAGACGCTATTTCTTCCATTGTTTTCGGTTTCGATTGTCGTTATTTAGCCACTATAGTTTTTTGGAGGCCCAGTCTTTCCCTGGACCTAACTCTTTGTCAGGTGAACATAAGCATGGACGACAAATCCGAAATCATCGAGATGACCGCCGACATCGTTTCGGCCTATGTGGGTAACAATTCGGTCGCCGCTGCGGACCTGCCGTCGCTGATCCAGAATATTCACCGCGCCCTGTCTGGCGTTAACAGCGCACCAG
>CAIWVR010000406.1 GCA_903916165.1 uncultured Hyphomicrobiales bacterium
CATCCTCATCCAGCGGATCGCCCGCCCAGTAATGCGGTGCGCCTTCCACGATCACGGTGCGGGTCCACACGCCCGCCTGTTTGAGCGCTTCGACGAAGGGCACGGATTGCGTGAGTGGATCGACAATATCATCCTGCGTGCCCCAGGCGACGAGGAAGGCAGGCTTGGCCAGCCGCTCAATGCAATAAGACAAGGGCGAGGCGTCGAAGCAGAGGCGGCGATCCTTCGACGGATTGGTGCCGAGAAACAATTCGACGATGTTCTGGTCGCCAAGACGCGTCACAAGATCGTGTCGCCACTGGCTGACGAGATCGAACACGCCAAACAACGGGATGGCCGCCTTCACGCTGGACGAAAGCGCCGCGTGCGGCCCGGCAGGCGCGCCAGCTCGGAAGATCTCCTCCTCGCCCGCCAGCGCCACCAGCGCGCACAGATGCCCGCCAGCCGATTCCCCCATCAGGGCGACCCGCGACGAGTCCGCGCGCGTGAGATCGGTCGCGCCTTTCACGAATTGCACGGCGGCGCGCACGTCGTGCACGGCCTTGGGGTAGGACGCCGCGCCGACTTTGGCGCTGCGGTAAACGGGTGCAAACACCACATAGCCGCGCGCCGCGAGCCAGGGGCCAAGATATTGGTAGACAACGGGTGAAGCCTGCCGCCAGCCGCCACCATGCAGTGCGACGATCGCGGGAAACGGCCCCTCGCCCGCCGGGCGGTAGAGCGTGCCCTTGAGGTCCTCGCCATCATGCGTCGCATAGACGACATTCTTCTCGATGCTGATTGCTTCGCCCGACATTCCGCCCAAGCTCCCCTTGCTGCTTTTGGCACAGCCTATCGCGTCGGCTCAGGCGAGGCGAGCCACCTCGCACCCGGACCAACGGCAAGACCCGACCAGACGGCCCGCAAAGCTCGGATTTTTGCCGGGACGAGAGGGGGCAGACAGGGGTGACAGGCCTGCCGGGCTCCGCCTGGTCCACATTCCAGAGGATCCCCGCTCCCAAATGCCGTTCTGTTTCGAATCAGACAAAGTCCGTATCAAAAAAGTCGAAACCAGTTGCCGTATCTTGTAAAGCTATCTTTGGATGACGCCAGCGCAAAACTTTTAACCCCGTGTTCCCCGTTCAATACTCAAGCGATTAATTCGCTGGGATATCTGCCCCGGAGCTTTTCCGGTCATCAGGAGCCACCTTGTCAGCTGATTATCAAGACGATCACAAAGACAACCCGCATCTCACCGACATGCGCACCCTTGATGCCGCCTTACGCGACGTTCTGAAGACAGCGCCGCATGAGCCATTGTCCAGGACGCAGGACTTTGCCGCGCGGGATGAGCGGCAAGACCCCTTTCAAGACAAGTCGCGGATGGCTCCGCGCGTGTCGCACCCGGCGAAAGAGAAAATCGGCCCCGTCACGGCCGAACATGCGCTGCCGCTCGTCGCCACCATGGATGTGGTGACGCGCGCCGCAAACGCCATTGATGAACTGGTCCAGCGCAACCGCTCGGTCACGGACGCTGCGGTACGCAGCGTCGAGTTCTTCCGGAAACAGGCCCTCGAATCCGCTGCGGATATCGAGATGCTGCGCGAGGAACTGCGCATTGTCCGCGAGCAGGCAGAGGATCAACGGATCCAGGCGGAGGCTCAACAGGTCGCGGCAGAAGCTCACATAAGGGAGCTTGAAAGAGACCTCGCGGCGCAGAAGACCGAACTCACCGCGCGTGCCGCTGAACTGGCCTCGGCGCAAGATTGGATCGACGAGATCCGCTCGCAGGTGGCAAGCTTGCTTGGCGACGCGGAGACGCGTCTGGAAACAACGAGCAATGGTGATGTTTTCGGGCGGTAAAATTACGCGCCTCGCAGTCTGGCTGGCGGCCAGACATACGAGGCGCGCTTTGGAGCTCTTGGAGGGACGTGCAAACGGCTTCTACCGCCAGCAGAACCCGGCACCGCCTCCAGAAGGCGCTCCAGTTCCTTAATTAGGCGCGCACGCTTGGATGTCGAGCATTTTGTCGCGCTCACACACCAAAAAGTTCTTGAACCGCTCATCCCGCCCGCCGGTCTTGAGCGCAAGAAGCCCAAATCGGGCAGGCGGGCAATGCCCGGAGACCCTCCAGACGGAGACAATGCGCGCCCGCCTCGGGATCATTTGAACCGGTCGGCCGACGCCCATTTGGCGACATAATCGTAGAGATTTTTGGTGGCATTGCCATAGGACTGGCCGGTCAGTTTCGAACAGGCCTCGCACGGCGTCTGGCCATGCACGGCACCTTCAATGACCACGTAATCCTTGTCCTTGCTCGCCGCGACATCATAGTGGATCTCGTTGTCGGCGACAAAATAATGACCGCCCATGGCCGCGATCAACATCGGCACGCTGATCTCGCGCAAGGCGCAGGGCGTCGAATTGTTGCTCGAACACCAGTCGATCTCGACCATGGAATCCCTGGCGCGGATCGCATTGGCGCTGAGGAAGGATTCCACCGTCAGGAACTGCGTGCCATTTTCGAGCGTGCGATCGAGCTTGGCGTTCTGCGACAGGCCGACGCGCACCGAGCGCACGATCTCCGTCGAGATTGTCCCGTCATTCTTGATGAGCTTTTGCGGACGCGTCGTGGCCGGATGCACGCTCATGGAAAAATCCATCAGCCGCGCGCGGCCGCGATAGACGATGAACGGCGCGTCATCCGTGGTTTTCGCCTTGCCGGCCGCCACGTCGGCGCGCAACGCCAATGCCTTGTCGATCAGGCGGTTCATGCGCGCTGCCTGAGCCTTGAAATAACGGTCGAGGAAGTCCGGCGCATAGGTCGAGTGGCCATTCGGGTTGAAACCGTTTTTCGGATCGAACGGGTCGAGCGACGCATCGACCTTGGAGAGATCGTCCTCGTCAAGCACGGACGGGTTGAGGCTGCGCAGGCCGTTCACGGTGTTGCCGGGGTGTGAATCGAGCAGCAGCATGCCATCGGCCTTGGGGAGGTCCTTCAGCGTGTCGGGACATTGGGTGAGCTTGTTGGGGCCCTGGCAATAGGACACGCCCTTCTCGGCGACCGCCTGATAGAAGGTCGTGGCCGGTCCGCCGCCGGAGAAGCCGATCAGGATGACCTTGGTCACGCCGGGGTGCTTGCGCAGGAATTCGACGCCCTGCCGGATGTCGAGCGCGACATTCTCGAAACGAACGATGGCTTCATTGTTGTCGGAGCGCGGGTTCATGCCCAGCACGAGGAATCCACGCTTGGCCAGCTCGCGCGTGCCGATCATGTTCATGAAATTCGACGTGCGATGGATCGTCAGGAAGGCGACGTTGGAGGCCTGCCCCGTATCGGGGGCGTAGAGCGCGCCCTTGGTGGCCGAGGGCTGGAACTGGATGTAGCGCGGATTGCTCTGGGCCTGTGCGGTCCCTGCACATCCAATCCCGAGTCCCATGCAAAGAGCTGCGCCGATGCCAGCAACCGCTTTCCAGACCATATTCTCATCCTCCCGAATTATTTTGCGGCATGATCGGACGTGTTCCACGCCGACGCAAGCGCTCACTGGGCACCGCGCCCGGGACAGATTTTGGGTTGCGCGAAGGCCGGCTCGCCCTGCTACATAGGCCGGTCAGGGCCGGGCTGGCCCGAATGGTGCAAGGCTGCGCGGCCGCCCGCAGGGGCAATGCATGTCCAGAAGGAGTTTCGACGCATGAAGGCGCAGGAGCCGTGGATCGGCAAGCGGGGACGCATCGGCGTCATCATCCCGTCCACCAATATCGGGGTCGAATATGACTGCCAGCGGATCATTCCCGAAGGCGTGACCTGGCATTTCGCGCGCTTCTTCGTCTCGCAGCCCGATCTCTCCAGCGACGACATGTTCCTCGCCTTCATCGAGGCCATTCGCGAGACCATTCCCGATGCCATGCGCGACATCATGACGTGCGAGCCGAGCTACATCATGATGGGCATGTCGGCGGAAACGTTTTGGGGCGGGCTCGAAGGCAATGTCGAATTCGAGGCGCGGCTGCGCGACGTCATCGGCCCCGACATCGGCCTGACCAGCGGGGCAGCAGCTCTCACCGCAGCGCTGGATGCCTTCGGTGCCAAAAAGGTCGCGGCCATTACGCCCTACCAGCCGGTGGGCGACGTGCAGGTGCGCCGGTTCCTCGAGGAATCCGGTTACGAGGTCAGCAAGGTCGTGGGCCTGAAATGCGACAGCGCGACCTCGATCGCCCATACGCCCCCGCATGAGGTGATCGACACGATCCTGCGCCAGCTTGACGGTGCCGATGTCGATGCCATCGTGCAGGCAGGCACCAATCTGTCGGGCATCGACATCTTCCCGACGCTCGAAAAACAACTGAACAAGCCGGTGATCCCGATCAATGTCGCGACCATCTGGCACGCCTTGCGCGCACAGGGCATCAACGACACATTCCACGGGCGCGGCTGGCTGCTCGAACGCTTTTGAAGACAGGTTGGACACACGCATGAACGCGGACAGGATTCTGATTTCGGGTGCCGGGCCGGTTGGCTATACGATGGCGCTCAATCTCGCCCGGCTGGACATTCCCTTCACGCTGTTTGAGGCCGGCGACAGCATTTTCGAGGACCCCCGCGCGGGAACGATCCATCCGCCGACGCTCGAAATGTTCGAGGACAGCGGCGTCACCGCGACAGCGCTGGAACAGGGCCTGCTCGTTCATCGTTACCAATATCGCGACCGCAAGGACGGCATTGTCGCCGATTTTGATCTTGGCGTGCTGAAGGACGACACGCGCCATCCCTACCGGCTGATGCTCGAACAGCACCGTCTCTCGCACATCCTGCGCGACAAGCTGAAGGCCTTTTCCAATTACGAAATCCTGAATGCGCACCGCGTGAAGAGCATTGCGCAGGACGCCGAGGGCGTGACCGCCACGGTGGAGACGCCCGCCGGCGACAGGGATTTTCGTGGCACCTGGATGATCGGCTGCGATGGCGGCCGCAGCCAGGTGCGCAAGTCAATGAATGTCGCCTTCGACGGCTTCACCTGGCCCGAGCGCTTTCTCGTGCTCAGCACGAAATATGATTTCGGCCAGCACGGTTACGCCATCACCAACTATATCGCCGATCCGGAAGAATGGTGCGCTTTGTTCAAGGTACCCGGCCCCGATGGCCGGGGCCTCTGGCGCATTCTGTTCCCGGCGGGCGATACCACCGAGGAAGAGCTGTTCGAGGAAGCCTCCGTCCAGCGCCGCATCCAGGGTTTCAACACCAAGGAGGGCGATTACCCGATCCACCACCGCAATCTCTACGAGGTGCACCAGCGCGTCGCCTCCAGCTATCGCGACGGGCGCCTGCTGCTGGCCGGCGACGCGGCACATATCAACAATCCGCTGGGCGGCATGGGCATGAATTTCGGCCTGCATGACGCCTTCAATCTGGCCGACAAGATGGGCAAGATCTGGTTCGAGAACGGCAGCCACGATCTGCTCGACCTCTACGACCGCCAGCGCCGCACCGTCGCGCAGGAGTTCCTGCAGCGCCAGACCATCGAGAACAAGAAGAACATCGAGCAGAAAGATCCCTTGGCCCGACAGGCTTTTTATGACGAGTTGCGCGCCATCGTGGCCGATCCTGCCAGGCTGCGGCCCTATCTCATGCGCGTCGCGATGATCGAGGGCATCGCCCGCTCCAACAGCATCACGTGAGGTGCCCATGAGCGAGAGCGACATCTATCGCAAGCAGGGATTTGGCAACAGCTCCGGCTTTGGCGTGCAGCCGGCCCTGCTCGTCGTCGATTTCGTCAACGGCTTCAACGATCCTGACCTGTTCGGCGGCGGCAATATTGCGCAGGCCATCGCACATACGGCCGTGCTGCTGGCGGCGGCGCGCGAGGCGGGCGTTCCCGTCTGTTTCACCCGCGTCGTCTATGCGGCCGACGGGTCCGACGCGGGAATCTTCTGCCTGAAGGCGCCGGGTCTGAAAATCCTCACCGAGGATCATGTCTCGAGCGCTGTGGTCGATGAGCTGGCGCCAGCGCCGGGCGAATATGTCCTGCGCAAGACGCAGCCCTCTGCCTTTTTCGGCACCGATCTCATCGGCTGGCTCGTGCAGCGGCGCGTCGATACGCTCATCGTCACGGGTGCCACAACCTCGGGCTGCGTGCGCGCGACCGTGGTCGATGCGATGAGCCATAATTTCAGGACCATCGTCGCCACCGATTGTGTTGGCGACCGGGCGCTGGGCCCCCATGACGCCAATCTCTTCGACATGGGCCAGAAATATGCGGATCTGATGAGCGGCACAGAAATTGCTGCACGCTTCACAAAAACTTGAGGATCGCCGCAGCACATCGCCTGACAGCATATAACATGCTTTTGTTTTCACGAATTTTTCCAGACTCATGGAGCCTGACATGAAACGCCCGATCCTCGTTCTCAAACACCTCCTGACGAGCGCCGCCGCTCTCGTCCTTGCCACCTGCCTCGCGCAGGCGCAGGCTCCGTCTTGGCCGAACCGCCATGTCACGGTCGTCGTGCCCTTCCCGGCTGGCGGCAACACCGACACCATGGCGCGGCTCTCCGCCGACTTCCTGTCCAAGAGGTTCAACGAGAGCTTCATCGTCGAGAACCGTCCGACGGCTGGCGGCATCGTGGCTGCGGCGCAGATCGCGAAAGCGCCCGCTGACGGCTATACATTGTTCTTTGCCACCGCCTCGCAAATGGTCATCCTGCCCATGCTGCAGAAGGTGAATTACAATTACGACACGGACTTCAAGGCCGTGAGCATTCTGGGCACCGGCCCCTTCGTGCTGGGCATGAAAGCGGGCCTGCCGGTCAAGACATTCGAGGAGTTTCTCGACTACGCACGCGCCAGCAAGAGCAAGCTCAATGTCTCGTCGGCCGGCATGGGCTCCATTGGCCATCTCACCTCCGCACTGCTGGCCAAGCGGGCCGGATTCGATCTGGTCTTCGTTCCCTATCAGGGCGGCGGACCAGCGATGAATGCGCTGCTCAACGGGGACGTCGACATGTATTTCGGCAATGCCTCGGAACTGCTCTCGCAGGCGACGAGCGACCGCATTCGCATTCTTGCGGTCTCGACGGAAGATCGCATGAAGCAATTGCCTGACACGCCCGCTGTCGCCTCCAAATATCCGGGCTTCAAGACCTCGTCCTGGAACGGATTCCTCGTCGCGAAGAACACGCCAAAGGACATTGTCGACAAGCTTGCCGCCGCCACCATGGCCGCCGCAAAAGACCCCAAGATCGTCGACCGTCTGGACGCACTCGGCATCAAGCCGATTGGCTCGACGCCGGAAGAACTGGAAGCCGCAATTGCCGCCGAGAAGCCTCTCTATAAGGAAGCCATCGACGCGGCCGGCCTCACCATGGCCCAATAGCGCAAAATTCACGTCCCGAAGGGATCGGGTTTCGAACGCACATCTGCGAAAAACGGATATGCTCGCATGACAACCAATCATGCGAGCCTGTCCGATGAGCCTGATCTCGTCCTGCGCCTCCGGCGTCTATCCGATATCCGTGACGCCCTTCCTCGAGAATGGCGCCATCGATTTCGACAGCATGGACCGCCTGACGGACTTCTTCATCGAGATCGGCGTGCC
>CAIWVR010000407.1 GCA_903916165.1 uncultured Hyphomicrobiales bacterium
CAATGAGCACGGACATTCGCAAACTTGGCGTCATCGGCGCCGGCCAGATGGGAAGCGGGATCGCCCAGGTTTGCGCCCAAGCTGGCGTCGAGGTCATGCTTCACGACCTCTCCGAGGACCGGATCAATGCCGGCCTTGCAACCATCAGCGGCAATCTGGCCAAATTGCAGGCCAAGGAACAGATGAGCGATGCCAACCGGCACGCGATCATGGCCCTGATCCAGCCGGCACCGGCCTTCGAGTCTTTCGCCGATTGCGACATTGTGATCGAGGCCGCCTCCGAGAACGAGGACGTCAAGCGCAAGATCTTCATGCGGCTCTGCCCCGTCCTGAAACCGGAGGCCCTGCTCGCCTCGAACACATCGTCGATCTCGATCACCCGGCTGGCCTCGGTGACCGATCGCCCCGAGCGCTTCATCGGCATTCATTTCATGAACCCGGTCCCGCGCATGCAGCTCGTCGAGCTGATCCGCGGCATCGCAACCGATGACACGACCTTCGAGATCGCACGCCGCCTGATCGCGCGCCTCGGCAAGACATCGACCGTTTCCGAAGATTTTCCCGCCTTCATCGTCAACCGCATCCTGTTGCCGATGATCAACGAGGCCATCTACACGCTCTACGAGGGCGTGGGCTCGGTCGAGGCGATCGACACCGCCATGCGTCTGGGCGCGAACCATCCGATGGGGCCGCTGCAACTGGCTGATTTCATCGGGCTGGATACGTGCCTGTCGGTCATGCAAGTCCTGCATGAGGGCCTTGCTGATTCGAAGTACCGCCCCTGCCCGCTGCTGGTGAAATATGTGGAAGCCGGATGGCTTGGCCGCAAGACGCAGCGCGGATTCTACGATTATCGCAGCGGAACGCCGGTTCCGACCCGCTAGAGCCCCCCGTCAAGCCCCCCTGTGGCGCTTTGACCCTCCAGGTCAGCCACCTGCAAACAAGCCTTCACAAGCCTGTCATTTCGAAGTTACACTCTCGCATGCGTGGAGATCTGGCGCGGGCCGGGTCCTAACCTGCGAGGGGTGTCCGGTTGACGGTTCACTTCCAACCTGTGGTTTCGCCGGATGCCTGTCCGGCCTTGGTGCTCAATGCGGATTTTCGTCCGCTGAGCTATTACCCCCTCTCGCTCTGGTCCTGGCAGGATGCGATCAAGGCGGTGTTTCTCGATCGTGTGAACATCGTCTCCGAATATGACAAGACGGTCCGAAGTCCGAACTTCGAGATGCGCCTGCCCTCCGTCGTGTCCCTGAAAACCTATGTCAAGCCATCTCGCCAGCCAGCCTTCACGCGGTTCAACGTGTTCCTGCGCGATCGCTTTTCCTGCCAATATTGCGGCTCGCACGAAGATCTCACCTTCGATCACGTCATCCCGCGATCCAAGGGCGGCCTGACCACCTGGGAAAATGTTGTCGCTGCCTGTTCGCCGTGCAACCTGCGCAAGAGCGACGGGCTGCCGGACGAAGTCCACATGTGGCCCGCCCATCGGCCTTTCCAGCCCAGCGTCAACGATCTCCACCAGAATGGCCGGTTGTTTCCACCCAATTACCTGCATGACAGCTGGGTCGACTATCTCTACTGGGATTCGGTTCTCGAGCCCTGAGCCCCCCTGCACAGCCCGCTTTGCGATTGTGTCGGCACGCATTAGATTGCGGCCATGTTTGCTCGCCTCATCCTCACGACCGTCGGCCTCGCCTGCGCCAGCGCCGCGGCCCTCCTGTTCCTTCCCTTCGCTGTGCTGGTCGATCCACTCGTCCAGAGCGCGGCGAGCCCTGCGCCCGCCGATCACTGGTTCGGCATTCTCGAAAGGCTGTTTTGGGATGACGACCCGCAGGAAGCTCTGGCAACCTTTGTCCAGCTGATCTGGACCATCGGCATGCTCGTCTGCGTCGTGCCGGTCACGATTGCGGCGCTCGTCGGCGGTTTGACGCGGACGCGGTCCTTCGTCTTCTTTGCCGGGCTGACCGGCACCCTGGCTGCGGCCATGCCCTGGATTCTCAGGGCCAGCCGCTTCGCGGAAAGTGGCGGCCAGATCTCCGCGGCCGAAGGGCATCTCACCCTCATTCTGTTCCTGACCGGCGTTGTCGCCGGAACGATCTACTGGGTGATTGCCGGGCGCGGCGAGAGAAAGCCCCCGCGCGATGGCTGGATGTCGGATCAGCCCAAGGAATAGGTGAGTGCCACGGCCTGATGGCGGTGATGGCCCTCAGCTGCGGATGCCGTCCAGAAACGTCCTGATCATGGGGAGGATCGACCTCACCATCTGCTCCACGCCCGCGCGGTTGGGATGCAGCCCGTCCTCCAGCACCAGCGCGCGATTGCCGGTCACGCCCTCGAGAAAGAAGGGGTAGCGTGGCAAGCCATGCTTGGCGGCAAGAGCCGGATAGATCGCGTTGAACTTTTCGCCATATTCGCGACCCAGAGAGGGCGCGGCGAGCATTCCGGCAAGAAAGACCCGGACGTTGCGTGCCTTCAGGCGGGTGATGATCTGGTCGAGCGAGTCCTGCGTGCGGGCAGGATCGAGCCCCCGCAGCATATCATTTGCCCCGAGTTCGAGGATCACGGCCTCCGTGCCCTCGGGCACGGCCCAGTCGAGACGCTCCAACCCGCCGCGCGCCGTGTCGCCCGAGACGCCAGCATTGGCAATGTCGACATCAATGCCAGATGCCCGCAAAGCTTTTTCGAGCACGGCAGGGAAAGCGACCTGCTGGGGCAGGAGGTAGCCAGCGCTCAGACTGTCGCCGAGCACCACGATCTGGATGGGACCGTTGGCCGCACGGGCGGGCGACGGACCTGCCAGCAACAGGCAGGCACCCATCAGGGCCACCGCCCAACTTCTCGTGCGCACCAACTGACTTCCGGCCAGTCGATGCCCATATGAAGCGACGAAGCTGCGGCCTTGCGCACATAGGTTCGAAAAAAGGTTCATCTGATGCCGGCGAATGCCATTGAATTGCGGGATGTCCAGTTGAGTCTGGGGCGCGGACCCGCCCGTGTCCACATTCTCAAGGGAATTTCACTGAACATTGCGAAGGGCGAGGCCGTCGGCCTCGTCGGACCTTCCGGCTCGGGCAAGTCGACCTTGCTGATGACCATGGCCGGACTGGAGCGTCCCGATTCAGGCTCGGTCAAGGTTGATGGGCAGGAGCTTGGCCCGCTGGACGAGGATCATCTCGCCCAGTTCCGGGGTGCCCGGATCGGCATTGTCTTCCAGTCCTTCCATCTGATCCCGACCATGACGGCGCTGGAAAATGTCGCCGTCCCGCTCGAACTTGCCGGCACCGCGGATCCGTTTGGCCGCGCGGAACACGAGCTGCACCTCGTCGGCCTCGGCGACCGGCTGGGCCATTACCCGTCGCAATTGTCAGGTGGCGAACAGCAGCGCGTGGCCCTGGCGCGCGCCATGGCGCCCGATCCCGCAATTCTCGTGGCCGACGAGCCGACGGGCAATCTCGACGAGGAGACCGGCCGCAGCATCGTGGACCTGATCTTCCGCCTCAAGCGCGAGCGCGGCGCGACACTGGTGCTCGTCACACACGATCCCGGGCTGGCTGCCTTGTGCGACCGGCAGGTGCGCCTGCGGTCGGGCATGATCGATGAGGCCCAGATCGCCCCGGAGGCGGTGCGATGAGCCAGACCGTCGCGCGCAGCGCCGTGCCGCTGATCCTGCGTCTGGCCCTGCGCGACCTGAAAGGCGGGTTTGCCGGTTTCAGGATCTTCCTCGCCTGCATCGCGCTCGGGGTCGCAGCGATCACCGGTGTCGGGTCAGTCTCGGAAGGGCTGTCCGACGGGCTGGCCCGCGAAAGCCGCACGATCCTGGGCGGCGACATTTCGCTGTCCCTCATCCACAGGGAGCTGTCTCCCGAAGAGCGCGCATTCATCGCGACACGCGGCACGCTGTCGACCGTGGGCAATCTGCGCGCCATGGCGCGCCGCCCGGACGGTCGCTCCTCTCTGATCGAAGCCAAGGCGATTGACGCGTCCTATCCTGCCGTCGGTGCTTTGAAGATCGACCCGGCCATTCCGCAAGCCGACGCGCTCGCATGGCGCGACGGCGCCTATGGGCTCATTGCCGATCCCGCCCTTGCCGCGACGCTCGACGTCACGCTCGGCGACAAGGTCATGATCGGTGAACAGGCCTTTCAGCTGCGCGCCCTCTTGACGTCGGAGCCGGACAAGCTGGCCGGCGGGATCGGCTTTGGACCGCGCGTGCTGCTGTCGCAGGAGGCGCTCCGGTCGAGCGGTTTGCTTCAGCCGGGCTCGCTCGTCCGCTGGGCCAACAGAGTCATCCTGACGGGCGCAAGTCCGGGCATTCCGGTCGATGACGCTGCCGTGGACGCCTTCGCCGCTGCGGCGGAAAAAGCCTTTCCGGAGGCGGGCTGGCAGGTCCGCACGCGGGCCAACGTCTCTCCCCAGTTCGAAAAGAACCTGGCCCGCTTCACGCAATTTCTGACCTTGGTCGGCCTGACCGCGCTGATCGTCGGCGGGGTTGGCGTGGCGAATGCGGTGCGCGCCTTCATTGACCGCAAGCGGCCTGATTTCGCCACCTTGAAGTCGCTGGGCGCCACCGGCACTTATGTTTTCGCTGCGACATTGGTGCAGGTTTTGATGGTCGCCCTGGCGGGTGTGGCCATCGGGCTGGCCATCCCCTTTGCCCTGGCAGCCCTCTTCGGTGCCGTCATCCCGTTCCCGTTCACGCCCGCGATTTACCCCGGACAGGCCATGGCGGGGGCCCTTTACGGTCTGCTGACGGCGCTGGCCTTCTCGCTCTGGCCAATCGGCCGGGCCCATGACGTGCCTGTCTCGGGCCTGTTCCGGGACAGGGTGGAGAACGACACGCGATGGCCGCGGCGGCGCTACATCCTGATGACGGCCGGTGCCGGCCTTGCGCTGGCGCTCGCCGTGACGGTGCTGTCAACCGACCGCAAGCTCGCCTTGATCTATGGCGGCGCGACGCTCGCGTCCTTCGTGGTCCTGCGCGGGGTGGCCGCAGGAATCACCTTCCTCGCCCGCCGCGCGCCCCGGATGCGGCGCGTCGAATGGCGGCTCGCCATTGCCAATATTCACCGCCCCGGCTCCCTCACATCGGCGGTCGTCCTCTCCCTCGGTCTGGGGTTAACGCTGCTGGTCGCCTTGACGCTGATCGACGGCAATATCCGTGATCAGCTGACACGCGGCCTGCCCGGGAAGACGCCGAGCTTCTTCTTCATGGACGTGCAGAATTCGCAGATCGCGGAATTTGACTCATTCCTTGCGAGCCATGCGCCAGACGCCAAGATCGACCGTGTGCCGATGATGCGCGGTCGCGTCATCCGTCTCAACGGCGTACTGGCCAGCGCGGTGCGGGCCACCGAAAACGTGCAATGGGTGCTCGAAGGCGATCGTGGCATCAGCTATGCAGCTAGCGTGCCCGAGGGGTCCGTGGTGATCGAAGGCACATGGTGGGCGCCAGATTATGCCGGCCCGCCACTCGTTTCCATGGAAGCTGAAGTGGCGCGCGGGCTCGGTCTCAGGCTCGGGGACAGCATCACCGTCAATGTCGCCGGACGAAACCTCACCGCGCAAATCGCCAATCTGCGCGGCGTGAACTGGCGCTCGCTCGGCATCAATTTCGTCTTCGTGTTTTCGCCCAATACATTCGCTGCCGCGCCTTATTCCTTCCTTGCGACCGCGACCTTCCCGGCGGGCGGCGACAGCACGCGGGAACTCAGTCTGCTACGTGACGTCGCGACCGCTTTTCCGACGGTGACGAGCCTGCGGGTCAAGGACGCCCTTGACGCCATTGCCGGCGCGATGAACCAGCTCGCCTTCGCGGTTCGAGGCGCGTCCGGCATCGCGCTGGCGGCCGCGATCCTCGTG
>CAIWVR010000408.1 GCA_903916165.1 uncultured Hyphomicrobiales bacterium
ATTCTCGATAGCGGTGCGCCAGGGAAAGGTCGATTCTTCCTGGAACACCATGCCGATTTCCGGCTGGCACCCGCGCACCTTTTTGCCGTCGAGCAGGATCTCGCCATCATAATCGGTGAGCAGGCCGCCGACCATGTTCATCAGCGTGGACTTGCCGCAGCCCGACGGGCCGATGATCGAGATGAACTCGCCCTGCTGGATGTCGAGCGAGACATCGTCGACCGCGGTGATGCGGCCCTTGGCCGTGTCGAAATGTTTCGAGGCATGCGAGATGCGCAGCGCGGGCGTCATCACGACCGCTCGACATGTTTCACGAGCGCGCTCGACATGCCGGAATCATAGCCCGGCTCGACACGCACATCGATGACCACGGTCTCGCCGCGACGGCAGGCCTCGATTGCGAGCGGGATGATCTCGCGCAATTTGGTGACGTCGAAGACCGGACCGATGCCGGTCGCGCCCTGCGAGCGCGCCATCATGGCGAGATCGACATCGGGGCCGCCGATATGCTGGCCGATCCATTTGTTCTCGACCGGCCTGTCGCGCATTTTGGCGACGCGCTCCTGATGGACCTCGTCATTGTAGAAGGAGCGGTTGTTGGCGATGAAGACGATCATCGGCACGCCGTAATGCACGGCGCTCCAGATTCCGGTCGCGCCCATCAGAAAGTCGCCGTCGCCCAGAATGGCGAGCGGCAGGCGGTCGCCGCCCTTGAGCGCCAGCGCGGAGCCGGTGCAGGTGCCGGGGCCCGAGCCGATTCCGCCGCCGCCGTCCGTGCCCAGGAAATCGAGCGGATGCTCGACATCCCACATATGGCCCGCCCAGGAGAGGGGATGACGCATGAGCGTGGTTTTCACGCCGGCGAATCCCTTGCGCACGGCCTGGGCCAGGACAGGCACGGTGAGCGGCGCACCGGCCTCGCCCTCGGGGAGTTGCACCTGCGCGGGCCGCGTCCAGCCGGGCCAGACATCGCCCTTTGCGTGGGTGGCGAGCGCCTCGTTCAGCGCGGCGACAGTGACGTCGGGATCGGCGACGAGATAGAGATCGGCCGGCGGCAGGCCCTGATGGTCCATGCTCCAGCCATTGTGGAGATATTGGTCGAGCGTCACATTGACGATGGTGGCGGTCGGATCCTTGTCGCCATAGGCGCTCTTCAGCGTGCCAGCGAGGTCGACCCAGTCGAAGGCGACGATGACATCGGCCTCGCGCATGAGCGTGCAGGCGGCCTCGCTGGGGAAGGTCGAGGGCGCAGCGGCGTGCCGGGCATGGGTGGTCGGGAAGGCACCCGCGATTTTCATGTCGGTCAACACAAGCGCGCCGAGCTTTTCAGCCAGCGCGATGCGCGTGGCCCAATGGTCTTCGCTGCGCGACATGCGGCCCATCAGCAGCAGCGGGCGCCTGGCCTTGGCGAGGCGCGCGGCGGCGTCGGCGAGCAGGGCGCGCGGCGGATCGGCGGGCGGCGGCGCAGCAAAGCGCGCCACGTCGGGCATTTTCGGCGCGGTCTCGAGCCGCATTTCCTGCAGCGCCGCGTCGAGGCAGACATAGACCGGGCCGCGCGGCGCGGTCTGGGTGATCTGCCAGGCGCGCAGCAGGCTCTCCAGCGCAGCCGACACCGAGGCGGGCTGGTCGTCCCATTTCGTGTAATCGCGGATCAGCGCGCCCTGATCTTTCGCGGTGTGGATCCAGTCGATCCACGGACGGCGCTTGGCGGCATCGACCGGGCCGGTGGCACCCAGCAGCAGCAGCGGCGCGCGATCGCACCAGGCGTTGAACACCGCCATGGTGGCGTGCATCAGGCCGACATTGGAATGCACGATGGCGCAGAGCGGCGCGTCTTTCACCTTCGCCCAGCCATGGGCGATGGCCACAGCGGCTTCCTCATGCAGGCACAGCAGCATTTGCGGATCGCGGTTGCCCAGCCGGTTGACGAGTGAATCGTGCAGGCCGCGATAGGAGGCACCCGGATTCAGCGCGATATAGGGCAGGCCGAGAAGCCGCAGCATCTCCGCAATCGCGTCACTGCCCCATTGGCCATTGTCCTGCGACGGGACGGGGAGTTCGAGCTTGTTGTCGTCGTGCGGCATGGGAAATCCTGTTCAGCGCGTCGGCAGTTGCGTCACGCGGCGATTGGTCGGGCCGGGCAGGCGGATGAGCCGCCCGATGAGAATGTTGCCGAGCGCCGCGGTCGCGAAGATCACGATCAGCAGCGCCAGCATGGTGGGAATGTCGAAGCGGCCGTAAGCCTGCATCGCCGCATGGCCGAGGCCCTTGTTGGACAGCTTGATCTCGGACATCAGGCAGCCGACGGTCGCAATGCCAAAGCCCAGCCGCAGGCCGGTCGCAATGGCGGGCGTCAGGGCGGGCAGGTAGATCATCCTGACGCGCCGCGCGAGGGTGAGGTTCAGGCTCTGCCCGACGCGCAGATACATGCCGTTGATGTTGCGCACGGCGGCGGCGATCGACAGCGCCAGAGGAAAGAAGCAGGAGATCGCGCCGAGCGAGATTTTCGATCCCACGCCGATGCCAAACAGGATGAGCAGGATCGGCAGGAACACGACCTTCGGCGTCGAGGCGATATATTCGATGACGGGTTCGAACACCTGTCCGGCATAGCGGTTCATGCCGATGCCGAGGCCGCCCAGCATGCCCAGCGCCGAGCCAATGGCGAAGCCGGTGACGATCTCGAACAAAGTCACGCCGAAATGTCCCCAGAAAACCGGATCGCCCAGCAGCCGAAGCAGCGCGCCGATGACGAAGATGGACGAGGGAATGACGCCGCGAAAGAACAGGCCGGACGCGCCAGCGCCCTCCCAAAGGGCGGTGATGATGATGAGCGCGACGATCCGGTAGATTGTCACGCGTGAAAGGCCGGCGCGGCTTGCGCGCGCGCTCTTCACCTGGCCGACAGCAACCATGTCTCGAGCTTCTCGGTGAGGAAAAAGAAGGTCGCGCTGCACAGCACGACGAAGAGGATCGCGGCATACATGCCGGCGATTTCGAAACGGTCGCCCAGTTCGGCAATCGTCAGGCCAAGGCCGCCAAAGCCGATCAGGAATTCGACGCCCACCACATTGATCAGGGCAAAGACGAGGCCAAGCCGCAGGCCGGTGAAGACCGTCGGCAGGGAAGCTGGAAAGAGGATCAGCTTCACCTGTTGCCAGCGCGTGAGACGGAAGGTGCGACCGACGTCGATCAGCACTGTGCGGACATTGTCGAGGCCTTCCTTCGTCTTCAGGATGACCGGCGGCAGGGCTGCGACCGCGCCCATGGCGATGATGGTGGCCGCATTGCGCCCGAACAATACGAGAAACAGCGGGAAGAGAAGAACGAGCGGCGCGGCGGCAGTGGCCGCGATCCAGTCCGTGAAGGCGCGCCCGGCGGTCCTGTCGTGGTGCAGCCACCAGCCGACGATCATCCCCAGCAGGGACCCGATGGCCGCCGCCGCCAGCACTTCGCCGAAGGTGCGCAGGAAGGCCGCGACAAGATCATTGTCGGTGAACAATGTCGCAATGGCCGGAAGAATCTCCGAGGGCGGCGGCGCGATGAAGCGGCTGACGTGCCCCGCAACCGACGCCAGTTCCCACGCGCCGAGCAACGCGGCGAACACGAGTGTTCGCGCGATGACCGGCGGCGGGCGGAGTATATTGGCAAACATCTCGCGTTTATTTTTTCGGGACGAGTATGTCGAACAGGCCGGCAATGTCTTTTTCGGTCATCGCCTTGGGAATGAACTTGAAGTCGAGCGCCTGTTTCAGGCTCACATCGAGACCCCGGATCTCATAGGGCTGCAAAGCCGCTTGCGGATAGAATTGCTCGCGCGATTCCTTCGCCACGTCTTTCGGCACTTCCGCCGCCTCGGCGAAATAGTCGATCGCCTTGTCGTTGGCATAGGCCCATTCGAGCGACTTCACATAGGCCTGTGAAAACTTCACGAAGAGGTCGCGCTTGTTTTTAAGCGAATTTTCGTTGGCGAAATTCACGCGCACGGTCGTGTCGCGGATTTCGGGAAGATCATTGCCCTTGGCGACGATGTTGATGCGGCCGGCCTTCAGGTCGGCGATGCCGAAGGGCGGGACGGCCCAGCCGATGTCGATCTGGCCGGACATGACCTGCGTGTAGGTGGACGGGATGCCGCCTGTCGCCGTCGGCTTCGCCTTGATCTTGTTGGCGTCGAGCAGCGACAGCACCAGCAGGTGGCTCGATGAGCCCGCCGCCGAAAAGGACATGGTCTTGTCGGTTGCGTCCTTTAGCGACGTGATGGCCTTGTCGGTGCGCGCATACCAGTAGATGTCGGGCGAGCCGGTCATCGAGGCGGAAATGACGCGCACGGGCGCGCCCTTGGCATAGGCGCCG